>CAZNHI010000095.1:0-7612 GCA_964572535.1 uncultured Dehalococcoidia bacterium | reverse complement strand
CTGCTGCACGACGTCGGCAAGATCGGCGTCAGCGACTCGATCCTGTTGAAGCCGGCGAAGCTCACTGAAGACGAGTGGATTTCAATGCGCCAGCACCCGGAGATCGGCTACAACATGCTGAAGCAGGTGAAGTTCCTGCAGGGCGCGGCCGAACTGATCCTCTGCCATCACGAACGTTGGGATGGTCAGGGTTACCCGCGGGCTCTGCACGAGGATGAGATCCCGTTGGGCGCACGCATCTTCTCCGTAGTCGATACGTTCGATTCGATGACATCCGACAGGCCGTACCGCAGAGCGCTGACGACGCTGGATGCGCTGAACGAGATCATGCACCACAGCGGGACGCAGTTCGACCCACGCGTGGTGGAGGCGTTCCTGGACATCTACGAGACGTGGGTCGCCGAGCGCGAGGAACTGCACAGGATAACGATGAAAGCCGTGGCTTAGAAATGCTAAAGGCCCCCGATTGCTCGGAGGCCTTTAGCTAACCAGTGTTCTGCTTACCACCAACCGTAGTTCGTCATACGCGCTCCTCCTTGAGCTTGCCGTGTGCTATCCATGCAACCGGCAGATCGCTGCGCGTTCCCGCCAGCTATCTCGCGGTATCCTGCACTACTCGCGTGGGATATGTCAAATGTTTCGGCTCCGATTCCTGTCAACGTTTGTCAAAGAAATGAAAACGTCACAAATATTGCAGGCTGGCCATTATGAGACATTCTTTGGCTCCGCCTCTGGCTCAGCGGCCTGGGGTCCCTGGCCAAAGGCGCGGAAGTAGAAAAGCAACGCTGGCAGAATCGCCATGCCCGCTACGGCGAGGGCGCTACGCAGGGTGAGAACGCTGGCTACGACGCCGATCAGGGGCCCGCCGGCGGTCTTGCCGAAGGCTTCCATCTGGCTACTCATGGATATAACGGTGGCGCGGACGCGGGACTCCACATTCTGATTGACCCAGGCAAGGTATAGCGGGTCGTAGCACTCTGCCAGAGCCACGGCGCCGCAGAAGAAGGCCGCGGCGAGGATGAACTCGCCCGCGATGGCCAGGCCCAGGATGCAGAGCATCTGCAGTGAGTTGATCCAGAACAGAGTGCGTGAGACGGCCGCGTGGTCGCTCATGCTATTGACGTGCCAGCGACGTATGAACTCCACAGCGGCGATGCTGAGGACGGCCGCAGCCATGCGGATGACGCCAAACCAGATTACGGGCTCAAGATGCCAGAGGCTGGGGAACATCTGATTCTCGTAAAAGTGGGCAACCCAGAGGCGCTCGAAGCCCTGGCCTGCCATGCCGTAGAAAGCCATGATCGTGAGGATGGTGAGCAGGAGCGGGCGGCCCCGCACGATGCTCCGGCTTTCGGCCAGCGTCTGGCCGAGGCCACGCCAGGTCTCTCTGAGCTCTGAGGGGGCAGGCCGGCGAAAGGCCGTCTCCGGCATCGTGAGGAAGAGGAAGACGCTGAGGAGCATGAAGCAGCCGCCGGCAAGCTGGATCGGCAGGTTCAGGTCCTGGGTCGCGATGCCGATGCTGACGGGGATGGCGGCAATCCAGAAGAACTTGGTCATCTGGGCGCTGCGCAGATAGATACGGTTGGCGCGCTCGACGCCCACTTCATCCGCGATCCAGGCCTCGCCGGCGCCACTGATAAAGGTGGTGCCGAATCCCCAGACAATGTTGCCAACCAGGATCGGCGCAAACTCAGCGACGGAGCCGCCGATGATCGCGCCGCCTCCGACGAGCACGAGGCCGATGAGCACGGAGCGGCGGCGACCGTATGTATCAGCGATGACGCCGGTGGGGGTTTCGCTGATCAGAATGGCGCCCTGCAGTCCGGCGCCGACGAGCAGGATCTGGATAGGGCTGAGGCCCGCCTCGCTAGTCTGGAAGATCAGCGCGACGCTGGCAACCATGGTGAAGAAGAAGGCGTGGCCACACTTTAGGACGTAATAGATGATCGCGGGGTCGACACTTGTCCTGCGTCGAAGCATTGAGGCCATGATAGCGGCGCTTCTCCAGGCCGCAAGGCACGTCGTTTCCGAGGCCGGCGGATTCGTTTCTCGTGCCCGCGGTGGTTTGACACCAAAGTGGCGCGGGCTATCATGAGGAGTAAGTCTTGGGT
This sequence comes from uncultured Dehalococcoidia bacterium, assembly GCA_964572535.1. Taxonomy (GTDB): domain Bacteria; phylum Chloroflexota; class Dehalococcoidia; order DSTF01; family WHTK01; genus WHTK01. Next base: position 5,501 of record CAZNHI010000095.1, on the reverse strand, counting down.
AGAGAGGATCTATGCAGATAGACTGGTCAAAGACGATTGACGACATCTTCGAGAGCCAGGCGACTTGCCCTCGCTGTCAGGCTTTTGCGCCGGAGCTGGTAGCCGGCTACTCGCGCGCCCCCTGGGCCGCTGAGTACGCGCCGCGCTGCCAGAACTGCACCCACAAAGAAGACTGCGAATCTCGCAAGCTGGTTTTTCTCTGCGCCGCCTGCGCCAAGGAGCTGCGGCTACGCGCCCGGCCGGTGGACCGGGAAGCCATGATGACGCTGCTGATTGAGGACTGTCGCAAGGACCTTGAGGAGTGTTTGGACTACCTGGCTGAGTACTGGCAGGAGGACCTTGACGTGCCGCCGGAGGAGACGGAAGCGCGTCTCGAAGACGTGGCGCCGGATGTCTTCGAGGAGGAGACGGCGTGGCGGGCGCGCCTCGAAGAGGAGTACCTCAGCTACCACCGCTGGTTCCGCGAGCACCACATCCGCCTGCCTGAACCCGAGTGGCGATCGCAGTACGTCGAAGAGGTAATCGGCCTCAGCTACACGACAGCGCTCGGGGATTAGTGTTGAAACCGGGGGGCACCCCCGGACCCCCGCTAAAGGGGCGCATTAAGCGTTGACCGCTGAAGTGCCCAAAGCTGAGGATCGGCTCTTTGGATAACACCAACCTGCTAGCGCGTGTCCTGGCGGCCGGAGTGCCGCTGCTGGTTATCGCGCTGATTGCGGGCGCGTCCGGGTACGTAAGCAAGCAGGCGGACCGTGCGCCCGTGCCGGCGCTCGCGGCGCAAGAAGCGGGCCCGGGCGGCGTCCGCGGTTCGATCCAGAGTGTGTCCGGCGACGAGATGACGGTCCTCACGGCGGCGGGCGAGAGCGTGAAGCTGCGCCTGTTGCCAGGCGCGCAAATCGAGGTGCTGACGCCGATAACGGCCGCGCAGCTCAAGCCCGGCGACTGGGTCAACGGCGGCGCGATACCTCACGCTGACACGGTGCTGGCGCTCGTTGGCCTGGTGATGCTTCCTGACCCGGTGCTGCAAACGCCATGAAGCTGCGACGCGAGCAGAAGTTCATCGCCTGGTTCGGCGCGGCCCTCGCGATCGCGGTCGTGGCCTTCTTCGTGGGAGGCGCGCTGAAACCGGAGGAGGCGCCGAACTACCTGTTCAACCTGGATGCGCCGGCCTACCAGGCGGACCTCGGGGCGATCGCGGCCAAGAGCAAGGGCGGTTTCACGGGCTTCGGCGACCTCGAAGGCGGCGCGGACCGCACCGTGCTCGGTGGGCGCGTCGTGGAGGTGACCACGACGTCGCTGACGCTGGAGACGCTGCAAGGCAGCCAGACTACCCTGCGGCTAGGCGCGACCTCCAGGCTGACGAGACTCGAGACGGGTTCGCGGGCGCTAATCAGGCCGGGCGCCACGGTGATCGTGAAGCGCGGCGAGCAGCCGGGCGAGGCTGTGGCCGTCCTGGTGCTCTCGCAACCCTGACACTGGCTGACGGGCCGGGATTCTCTACCGCGTGATCCGGATGACTCGGCTGACCGGCAGTCGCAGGAAGTAGCCTGCCAGCGCGAGCACGCCGACCAGGAACGCGATGCCAACGGCGCCAAAGGCAATCGCCACCGTGTCCCAGCGCGTCACCAGGGCGAACTCCGGGATGACAGTGGAGCCATCGTCGGTGACGTTGAGGAAGCCCAGCATGGTTTCTGAGATGCGCAGCCCCGCGATGGTGCCGATGGCGAGGCCGATGCCGGCGATCAGCAGGTACTCCAGGCTGATCATGGTGAGGAGCTGTCTGGGCGAGATGCCGACGGCGCGCATGACGGAGACCTCCACCGTGCGCGCCTGGCCGCCGAGGTAGAGGGTGAGCGCGAAGCCCAGCGCCAGGATGGCGAAGGCGGCGATCAGCGCGACGAGCAGGATGCCGCTGCCGCCGGCCCGCACCACGGGGTCGGTGCGGATCTCTTCGAGGATGAGCTGGCTATCGATGATCTGGCCGGCGGGGATGCCGTAGCGGTCCAGGAACGCGGCCTGTGCTTCCTCACGCGCCTGCGGCTCCTTGGTCAGCGTCAGCCAGGCTTCAGTGGGCGTCGATTGGGTGGCGCGCTCGCTGGTCATGCCGGCGTAATAGAAGAGGTGGTCCTGGTTGACGATGATGTAGCCGGCGTCGTTGTTGTACATGGTGGGAAAGTAGTCGACGACGCCCTGGATCGAGACGGGCATCAGCAGCTTGCCGAAGACAAGCTCAACCTCGCCGCCGATGGTGAGGCCGGTGCGCTCCATGAAAAAGCGGCTGGCCAGCGCGGGGATTGGGATGTTGGGGTCGGCCACGGACATGCCGCGGATCGGGACGCCGGTGCCGGTCAGGAAGGCAAAGGCCGCCGCGCCGCTACCGCTGTGCGCGTTTTGGCGCACCTGCGTCACCGTGTCGCGGTCGCGGGTGGCGGTGCGAATCGCCTCCCAGCGGAAGGAGCCCTCGAAGTCATCGACAATGGTCTCCTGCCCGGTGGCAGAGACGACGCTCAAGTCATCGATAATCAGCGTACGGCTGTCTTCGCTAATCGACTCGATCTGGGTCAGGACCAGGCCGACGACGGACAGCGGGTAGACGGCGCCGATCGCCTGGGCGTTGATCCGGGCCTCCATGCGCCGGTAGCCTTCGAAGTTGAGCAGGCCGAACTCGTGGAAACGGAAGATGCCGTTGCCATCTACGGTGCGCAGCCAAAGCGTGGTGCCCTGGCGCGCCCCGATGGGGTTGACCCAGAGCGAGACGCCGACGGGTTCGCCGGGCAGGGCGAGGCCGTGATCCTTGATCGGTGAGCCCTGGATGCGGCGCAGCATGGCGTCGAGGTCCTGGGCAGCGAAGTCCTCGCGCCACCAGACGATGTCGCCGGCAGCCGCGGGTTCGACACCCAGGATATCGACCTGGGCCCCGAAGTTGGGCAGCGGGCCGATGCTCATCACGGCGCGCGTCGCCGTCATCGCACTCTCGACGCCGGGAACTGCTCTGAGTTTGTCCGAGGCTTCTTCGCTGAAACCGGTGGACAGACGGCCGATGCCGGTGAGGCGCATGTCGGAGCCGGCTGCGTAGAGGGCGCGGTCCTCCTGGCTGCGGTCCGTGGTCTCGCCGTAGGTAGCCGCGAAGGTGCCGACGGCCGCGGCCATGACCACGAGCAGCACCAGCTGGGTGTAGCGCGCTGGGCTGCGGGTCAGCTGCCAGAGACCGAGCGTGACGCCGGGGCCCGCTGTCGTGGCCACGACGCGCGTGATCAGGCCGAGGACGAGCGGCAGGAAGCGGAAGAGCAGCGCGCCGATAGCGAGGATCAGCAGCAGCGGTGACATGAGCAGCAGCGGGTCGGCGGACCAGCCACCGACGCTTTCGGGGTCGAAGACGCTGCCGCGTTGGTTGAGCTGCCAGAGGGAGAAGGCAGAGATGCCGACCAGCGCGAAGTCCAGGTAGTAGCGCTGGAGCACGGACTTACCGGGCCGGGCTGCGGAGCGCAGGAAGATCACCATGCCACGCTTGGCGGCGACGAAGGCGGGCATGACCACCGCAATCGCCGCAATCGCCGCGCCCCCGAGTGCGAAGAGGAAGGCCACCGGCACGAGCGTGAAGGGCAGGAAGCCCCCGCCGGAAATCGACTCGAAGGTGCCCGTCTTGCCGAGGAGGGCGATGGCGCCGCTGGCCAGGAACGGCGCCACAAAGGCCGCCGCGAGGCCGAGCGCGAAGGCCTCAGCGACAGACATGGCGACCAACTGCCCCACGGTGGCGCCCCGGCTGCGCAGCATCGCGATCTCCTCTGAGCGCCGCTCGGCGAGCAAGGTCGAGACGAGCATGACGTAGTAGACGGCGATGCCGACGACCTGGATCAGCAGCAGGATCAGCGTGACCTGGTTGAAGGAGGCGCGGTTCTGGAAGCTGGAGAGCGGCGATGCCGTCGCCAGGTCCGGGATAGCGCCCGCCTCCTCGATGCGCTCCTTAAGGCGCGCCAGCGAAGCCTGCGCTTCGCCCAGGTTGGCAGAATCGAGCCGGGAGATGTCGATGATGCCCAGGAGGCGAAACTCCGAGGGGAAGGACGGCAGCTGTCGCGGCAGGGCCTGGAAGAATGACTCTTCCGGCAAGATCGCGGGGACGATCGCCGGGCTTTCCTCGGTGGCCATTGGGCGCGCGAAGCTGATCGAACCGGTAGTCCAGAACGGGTCATCCACATCGCGGCGCTCGATGATCCCGACAATCACGGCTGTGACGCGGACGTTGACGGCGGTCTGGGGCGTGCAGCGGAAGCGCTGCAACTCACGCAGCTGGTCCGGGTCCTGGGTCTGTGGCGGGCGGTTGCAGTCGTCGTAGACGAAGGTGGCTTCGACCGTCTCGCCGAGCTCGGCGTTGAGGAAGGATGCGGTCTCGACCGGGATGACGATCTCGAGCTTCGTGGGGTCGTCGGTGGGCGCCGCGGCACGGCCGGTGACGAAGTTGACGTGGTCTTCGATGCGTGTGATGCCCTGGACGCGGACGAGCACGGGCTCGTCGGGCGTCGTGACCAGCTTGCCGCCGCGTGCCAGGGTCATGAGCGGCAGGGAGCCGTAGCGCACCTCGTCCCCGGTGAACCAGCCGATCTCCTCCGACATGGCGCGCGCCAGCTCCTGCTGCTGACGCGCCACTGCCGGGTCGCCCAGAGGGACCGGCACCATGGTAAAGCCGTTGCGGCTGGAGCTGCCTATCGTCTTCTCCAGCGACTGCTGCAAGCCGAGGTCGTTCATGACACGCGTATAAACCGGCGAGATGGCGAGCAGCGTGGAGGCGACGAGCACGCCGAAAGCGAGGACCAGCAGCAGACGCCAGTTGGCGATCAGGCGCTGCACCATCAGCGGGCCGATACTCATAAGGCCGTTCATGGTCAGGAGTCTAGCAGCGACACAGGAACAGAGGGAACAAAGGGAACAAAGGAACAACTGAAACCAGCACCGGCACGAGCTCAGAAGCCAAGAATCAGGCGAGCGCCGGGGTGGGCTTCTCGAGGAGGGCCAGCTCCGTCTCGATGGCCTTGAGCAGCGAATCGAGGTTCCAGCCCTTCCCTGCCGAGATCAGGACGGACTCCGGGTGCTCCTGGCGCAGGCTGCCCTCAAGCTCGCGTACGGCGCCCGGCTCCCGGTCCGCGGCGGTGAGCAGGTCGACCTTGTTGAAGGCGACGATGCGTCGCTTGCCGGCGAGGCCCAGCTCCTCGAGGGTTTGCTCCACGGTGGCGTGCTGCTCCTCAGCGTTGGGGTGTGTTATGTCGACTAGATGCACCAGGATGTCCGCGTCGGAAAGCTCTTCCAGCGTGGCGCGGAAGGCGGCCACCAGCTGCGTCGGCAGCTTCTGGATGAAGCCCACCGTGTCGGTCATCAACACCTCGTGGCCGGAGGGCAGGCGCACGCGCCGCGTCAGCGGGTCGAGCGTGGCGAAGAGCAGGTCCTCGGTGAAGACGTCGGCTCCTGAGAGAGCGCGCAGCAGCGTCGACTTGCCGGCGTTGGTGTAG
>CAZNHI010000094.1:0-7696 GCA_964572535.1 uncultured Dehalococcoidia bacterium | reverse complement strand
CGAGGCCGAACACCGAGGCGAGGCTCATATCCATGATCATGAGCACCCGACGGGACAAGTCGCGGTAGTCAGATCACAAGCTTTCAATGCGAACGAGGCAACGGCCACTATCCGGCGATAGTGTGACTACGCCTTCAGCAGCCCCCGATGGCGCAGTGCGTGCTCCAGCGCCGGCTGCATCTTCATCTCCGTAAGCTCGGCGATGGCGAAGTCCAGGTGCTCGATCGCGGGCTCCGCTCAGGAAAGCCGCGGAGGGTGCAAGCAAAGCCCATGGCTGCCACCTCCGCGTCCCGTCATATGAGCGCCTCAAGACCGCAGTGCGCATGAGCATGTACGACAAGGCATCTCGCTGGCACGAAGGCGAACTCGCCAACGAACGGCTTGCCCTCTCCGATAACCTCTTCAGCGTCCTTGGCGACCTGCTGAGAGACCCCACGGCGAGCAGGCGAACCCAATCAAGGAGAGATACGCCCTCGCATCGAGAGAGCTGCGTGAGGTGCGTCAGTCATGCCGCGGCCTGATCGAAGAGGCCGTTGAGCCTCGATTAGTGATTCACGGCTCGGGCCCTGTCGCTCGAGATCGGACGTTCTAGATTTCCATGCCCCGTTCGATGCGCCACGCACGAATCGCTGCGCGCCATCCTTCGTAAGCCTCGTGCATGCGCGTCTCTCGCCGACTAAGTTCGTCTAGCTGCTCTTCAGTCGGAAGATCGGAGAACTGCAAAGGTTCACCATCGTGCCAAGTCGACGTAGCAAACAGTTCCTTGCGAAAGGACTCGAAGGCTCGAATCGCGGCAAGGCGCTCTTCTTCCGCCTGGCTTAGTTCGTGATCTGTCATGTTGCCACTAGTCTAGAGTCTACCTGCGCCACAACGCCCTAGGAGTCCACCACTCCTGGCGTCGATCGCTGGCTGGCCGAGCTTCCCGACGGCGACTGGGAGGCAAGACGGCTGCCATCCGCGGTGATGTCCGTCGCCGCCAGGGCGCTGCGCAACGCGGAGAAGAGCGGCGAGCCGGCGGAGATCGCGGTGTCGCGGGTGCGGCACGTTCGTGCTCACAACCTGGGCGACCGTCCAACTCGACGCTTTTCAATCGCCGGCCCGGACCTGACACCATTGCCTGATCGTGTAACCAGACATAACGCTGACTCGCACGATGTCCTCATAGTGTCAGCGTGACAGCAATTGTCAAAGCCAATGTCCAGAAGGCTTGCTGTCCAGCACTCTAGGCGAACAGAGGCGCGATGGCGTTCGGAAATCGTGTCTGGAAGTCGAGTAAGCCGACCCACTCCGGCTTGACCGCGATACGGCACATCTTGAGGCCGGTGACGGCCCGCAGCATGTCGCACCACTGTTTCCCTTGATCGGCGCCAAAGTATCGTACAGACGCCTGCTCGTACTCCCTAGCCACACCATCGACCATCGACAGAGCGGCCGTGCCACGTACCATGAGCACTTTGTGAGGGAAAACGTCGCCGTCGATTGTCATCGCGACCTTTGGGTTCGCCTCAAGCGCCTTGACCTTGGGAGTCGCAGCCGGTGTTGCCATGATGACGTCGGCGCCATCCCAATGGAACCAGATGGGTACCACGCGCGGCGAACCGTCAAGACCCGTATAGGCGAGCCGGGCTGGAATAGTCGACTGGAGTAGTTCTTGGGCCAGGGGGTCTTTTAGTAAGGAAGGGTCGCCTTGTTGGGTGGCCACGTTGAGTCCTCCTTGGCTACGGCATCGGCCAGCCGCGGGGAGCGCTCGCATTGTACGCTTGGCAACCGAGACGACGCTATGGCCAGATCGTGTGATCCTTACCAGAGACTCTTCTCTCGGTTGCAGCACCCTGACTCAGGGCGTGGTCACTCGCACGGCCGCGCTCGATCACGCTCATTCCTCCTTGCGCGGCGTCCTACGACGACGCTGGCCGCCTCGACTGGGCTCCTCCCACGCGAGATTTCTTACTGCCTCTACGGGTTGTAGAAGTGGCCACATCGGGAGCCAGACAGCACCAACGTCCAGCAAAGCGCTCGCGGCTGCACGGTTGGAGACTGCGTTGAAGCCTGATTCCCAGTACGTGACCGTTCTGAGGGAGACGCCAATCAGGCGGGCAAACTTGGCTGTCGTATAGCCAAGCCTCAGGCGGAGGGCGCGAATCCACTCCGGCGATAGCACCTCATCTGGGGGTTGAGCCCGGCTTGAGCGGCGAATTTCGGTCATGTCCTACTTTAAGGACACTTTACGCGAGCGCGGCCGATCACGTGACGGTGCGCGGAGGACGGCGCCGCTGTCGTGAGGACCCTTCACGATCCCCTGATAGTGTCACCCGAAGCTGTGCACACGCCTCTCCGCGTCCGAGATGATGGGCAGCGACTCGAAGCGCTCCGCGATGATATTGACAGAGCGTTCCTGGCGCTCGATGTGGCCGTGCACGATCAGCGCAGGGGCGGACTCGATCAGTCGCCGGAACTTCGGAATGAGCTGCGGCGCCGTGATCACGTTCATCAGCCCGTCGTAGTCCTCCAGCGTATGGAATACGAAGCCCTTCGCCGTCTCTGGTGCCTGACGTACCGCCACCAGGCCTGCGACCGTCACCCTCTGCCCCGACTGCATCTCGTTCACCAACCGGCTCGGCGTGATGCCTTCATGCAGTTGCTCCGCCACCAGGTCCATCGACTTGCCCCGCACCGCGATGCCGGTCAGCCCCAGGTCCGTGATCACGCGCTCTTTCTGCGACAGCTCCCGCAGCTCCGGCGTCCTGCCCGCTTGTAGCAAGCCCAGCGGCATCTGGGCGCCTAAGGGCTGGTAGAACGTGCCGAGCTGCCACAGGAGATCCCGCTCGTGCAGGCCGGTCCAAGAGAACGCCCCGACGCTGACCAGGTTCTCGATCGCTTCGCGGCCCAGGCGGGTCCGCCGCCAGAAGTCCCACAGCGACTGGTACTGCCCCGCCTTGCTCCCCTCTTCGAGCCGCTCCCACGCCGCCTCGCCCAGTCCTTTGACGTAGCGGTATCCCAGGCGCACGGCGTCGCTCGCCTCTCCCTCCTCGATGCTGCACTCGACCTGGCTGTGGTTCACGTCCACCCCGCGGATCTCGATGTCGTGACGGCGGGCGTCGTTGGCTATCACCTCCGGGCTGTAGAAGCCCATCGGTTGCTCGTTCAGCAGCGCACAGTAGAACTCCGCCGGGTAGTAGCGCTTCAGCCAGGCGACGTGAAACGCCGTCACAGCCATCGCCGCCGCGTGCGACTTCGGGAAGCCGAAAGATGAGAAGGCGACGATCTTCTCGTAGACAGTCGAGGCTACCTTCTGGTCGACGCCTCGCCGGGCGGTGCCCGCGAAGAACTCGTTGCGCAGCGCCTCCATCGCCTCGCGTGAACGCTTGCGGCTCATGGCTCGCCGCAGTTCCTCCGCCTGCCGGCTGGTAAACCCCGCAAGGGCCATCGCGCCCAGCACCACCTGCTCCTGGAACACGAAGACGCCCTTCGTTTCCTTGAGCACCGGCTCCAACGCCGGATGATCGTAGGTGACCTCTTCCTGCCCTAGGCAGCGCGCGATGTACGGGTGCACGGCGCCGCCCTGGATTGGCCCAGGGCGAATCAGCGCCACCTGGATGATCAGGTCTTCGATGCAAGCCACGTTGATCCGCAGCAGGACCTGAATCTGTGCCCGGCTCTGGATTTGCACCACGCCCAGCGAGTCACCGCTCTGAAGCATCCCGTAGATTTCCTGGTTCGTGAGGTCGATGTCAGCCGGCTTGATCACGCGGCCGTGCCGCTCCTCGACGTAGCGCAGGCCTCGCTCGAGCTGGTCCAAGCTCGGGTACCCCAGCAGGTCGAGCTTGATGAAGCCGGCGTCCGCGACCGAGTCCTTGTCCCACTGGCAGATGAAACGGTCCGGCATCGCCGTCGCCTCAACTGGCACCTGCTCGTCCATGCGCGTCGTCGAGATGATCACGCCACCGGAGTGCTGGCTCAGGTGACGCGGCAGACCGCGCAGTTCGTCGACCAGGCGTAGGAAGTCCTGCCAGATCGGGAACTTCATGCGTGATGCAAACTCCGGCATCGCCGCCAGCTCCTCCTCCAGGCGACCTGCAAACCGGCTGCGCATGCGCTTGGCGATCTTGTCGACCTCGCCTCCAGGCAACCCCAGCGCCTTGCTCACGTCGCGGATCGCGCTGGCGGAGCGGTACTCGACGTAGTTGCAGACCATCGCCGCGTAGTCCGTCGTGTATGTCTTGAACACGTGCCGGAACATCTCAGCCCGCGCCTCCCGTCCGAAGTCGAGGTCGATGTCCGGTACGTCGCTGTCGGGCCGCCCTTCGCTCAGGAAGCGCTCGACTGCGAGGTTGTACTTGATCGGGTCGATGCCGGAGAGGCCTAGCAGGAAGCAGACCAGCGACCCCACTGACGAGCCGCGGCCGCGGACCGGCATCTTGTTCTCGTGGGCGTATCGCAGCAGGTCCCAGAGGCGCAGAAAGAAGCCCGCCCGCTTGCTGCTCTCGATCAGCTTCAGCTCCTTGATCAGCCTGATCTCCACGTGTTCCGGCAAAGGCGCGCCGTAACGCGCCCGCGCTTCCCGATAGCACACGTCGCGCAGAAACTGGTCGGCGCTGCGCCCGTCCCCGGATTCGTAGTCCGGGAACTCGTAGGTCAGGTCCCGTGTCAGGTCGAAGCTGCGGCAGCGCTCAGCAATGCGTTGCGTGTTCTCGATTGCCTCGGAGAGGTCGGCGAAGAGGTGCTCCATCTCTGACGGCGGCTTGAGGTAGAACTCGGCGTTGGCGCGCAGATGGGGTCGCGCCTCCTCCAGGTTGGTGTGATACCGGACCGCCACGAGCACGTCGTGCAGCCGGTGACGCCGCGGCTCGTGGTAGTGGACGTTGTTGGTGGCGACGATGCCGAGGCCGAGCTCTCGGGCCAGGGCGACGAGTGCTTCGTTGCGCGGCTGGTCCTCATAGACCAGGTTGTCCTGCAGCTCGATGAAGAAGCTCCTGGCGCCGAAGACGTCTCGATACCGGCCGGCCGCCTCGCGCGCCGCGTGCAGCTCGCCTCTCTCGGCTGAAGCTGCGATCTCGCCTTTGCGGCAGCCAGACAGTGCGATCAACCCGTCGGCGTGCTCCGCCAACCACTCGAAGCTCACCCGCGGCTCACCTCGCGGTGACGAGAGGTTGGCGCGCGTCAGCAGCCGCGAGAGGTTGGCGTAGCCGCGCGGCGTCTCGCAGAGCAGCGTCAGGTGCGATTCATCCGAAAGCCTGACCTCGGAGCCGATGATCGGCTGCACGTCCCAGGCCTTTGCCGCCTGAGCAAACTGCATGGCGCCGGCGAGGCTGTTGTGATCGGTCAGCGCCAGCGCCGGGTAGCCCAGCTGCCGGGCTTGCAGCACCAGCTCCAGTGGCGTTGAGGCACCTTCGCGCAGCGAGAAGCAGGAATGACAGTGCAGCTCCACGTAGCGACCCCGCGTGAGGTCCGCAGGTGGCACTGCGATAGACGTTGGCCGTGCCTGCGCTTCGTAGTGCCAGCCCGTCGAATACCCGGCCCCAGGCGAGCTTCTGAACGGTCGCATCAATACTCCTGGCGGTACCACTCACCCGTCACCAGGTCCCAGTACAACGTCAAAGGTGGCCCGTCCTCCGGCGCCACGCGGTAGTAGTCGCGCCTCACGCCCTCGCCCCGCCACCACTGCTGGTCGATGCGCCACGGGCTACGCGTCAAACTGACCTCCTGCCACACCCCACCGAGCCGCAGGCGCAGCGGCACGCCGGCCTCGGACGCTTCGACCTCAATCGTCTTCGGCGTCTTTAGGCGTCGGATTCGACGAGTATCTGCCGTTCCTCTGGTATGACCGACCATGGCTCCACATCCACGCAACTAAACACCGGCGAATAGCCGTAAAGCACCTTGAGCTGCCGGATCGACTCCTCCAGCTGCTGCTGCAGACGCCCTCGTTCGCCCAGCGAGAGCTGCTTACCCGTCTCCCCGGTCAGCCCTCCCAAACGCAGCGACAAGCTGCGTATAGCATTCGGCGGCGGGGCGTTCTGCAGCGAAGCGCGCAGCACAAACGCCAGGCGCTCGCGGTCACTAACGGCCTCTCGCATCACGATGCGTCGCTCCCAACCCCGGCCGGTCGCAAGCTCCGCCTGCAGCGCCACCTCTCGCGCCGCCCGTCCCCGCAGCGGTAGCAGCAGGCGCGAGAGCAACTGCTTCGCCGCCGCCACGATTACGTCGATCCCGGCGACCGGCGCTTCGAAGCTCAGGCTCGCCTCGATACGCTCCATTTGAGGCCGCGGCCTCAGCCGCTCCTCGTCGATGCCGTTGGCTAGTTGCCAGAGGCGCTCGCCGGCGAAACCGAACTGCGACTGCAGCTCCGGCAGCGACAGCGCTGCCACATCGCCTATCGACTCCAGCCCGAACATCTGGAGTCGCAGGACGATCTCGTCATCGACGGGCAAGAGCGAGACGCCAAAGTTACGCAGCAGCGCGGCTTCGGCGCCGGCCGGGATCGCCCTTGCCTCGCCGGCGTCCAAAAACGTTGCGGCGACAACGGCCGGGAACTTGCCCTCAGCGATCCCCGCCCTCGCCTCTAAGCTGATAGCCCCGCGCACGACGTCGACCAAGTGCGCCGCAAGTGCGTCTTCGTCGCGGTAGTGAGGCAGCAGGCCGCGCACGTTGACGTAGGCTCGCCCCAGGTCCTCGTCCTCAACCTCCGGGCTGATGCCGTACAGGGCGTCTAGCACCGACTCCCAACGTGCGCGGTAGAGGACCGGGTCCGGCGCTATGACGACGGCGTCCGGGCACAACGCCAGGGCCTTACGGATCGGCGCGCCGGGGCTAACACCCTGCGCGGCGGTGAGAGCATCGCAATCCAGGACGCGTTTTGGTTGCTCCGCATCACCCACGATCAGCGGGCGACGCGCCAGCGCGGAATCCCGCTGGACCTCTACGGCGCACGGAAAGCGAGGGATGGAGACGAAAGCTACGCGCATCGTTTCCCCTCGCTCCGGGCGGGATCGGAGCGAGGACAGTATAGCACGAGTGTTCTAGTAAGAATGCCAGCCCAACGCGACAGTCCGCGTTTACCTGCAATGGAGGAGCTTCAATCAGGGTCCACAATGGGTAGACCTGTCGCTGTTCAACAACGACTTCGCGCCCGGCACCTTTCTGAGCGCGGGCCCACTACCATCCGATCAGGCTAGCTTGGTCTGGGATGGACTTCTGCCAGCAACGTGGTATTTCGTTCGTGTGAATACCCTGACGCCGGCTGGCTGGTTCGCGAGCAACCTGATGCTGTTCTTTACCCCTCCCGATTGCGCGAGCGCCCAGGCCTCCGTCTACCCGCCGCCGATTCCGGTCGGCTGCCTAGACTTGGCTCCCGCAGCCCAGTTAGGGTTTGCGGCCTGCGTCACAACCGCAAAAGACGATTTCGGAAGTTACCAAGTCAGCGAGACGGTCTTCTATTGCTTCGCCAGCAATCAACCGATGAACGTGAGAATAGTCGCCACGAAACCGGACGGAAGTCAGCTGCTGGTGTTCAACGGCTTCTTCGATGGCGCCGGAGCTTGCTTGGTCCTTATCAGGCGAACGTCCCTCTCGGCTTGCGGACTGTCGACCTCTTCGGCGGGCCAGACTTCCAGCTGCTGTCCGAGACGCACTTCTACGTGAGGTAATCGCAAGGTTCCGACCGAATGCCCGTCACACGATGGGGCAATAGTGCCCT
>CAZNHI010000093.1:0-7705 GCA_964572535.1 uncultured Dehalococcoidia bacterium | reverse complement strand
GTCTGGATTGTAGCGGTGATAGTCTTCACCGCCCTCGCCCGTGTTGCTGCGGGCGCCGATGCGGTTCATGGCGATCGCCATGGTCTCGTGCGCCTCACGGCTGATCGAGCCGAGGGATGCAGCACCGGTGGCAAAGCGCCTGACGATGTCCTTTGCGGGCTCGACTTCCTCGATCGGGATGGTGTTGCCGGGCTTGAACTCGAGCAGGCCACGGATCGTGCAGAGGCGCCGGCTCTCCTCGTCGATCAGGCGGGTGAACTGCTGGAAGGTCTCGAAGCTGCCGCTGCGGGTTGAGTGCTGCAGCAGAGAGATCGTGTCCGGGTTGTACATGTGGTATTCACCATCGCGGCGCCACTGGTAATAACCGCCCGGCTTGAGATCGAGGTTGCCGGGGACTACGCGCGCCGGGTAGGCGTAGGTATGGCGCGCCCGCGTCTCGGTCTCGACCTCAGCGATGCCGATGCCGCTGATGCGCGAGGGGGTCCAGGTAAAGTACTGGTCGATGAAGTCCTGGTTGAGGCCCACGGCCTCGAAGATCTGGGCCCCGCGGTAGCTCTGCAGGGTGCTAATGCCCATCTTGGACATGACTTTGAGCACGCCCTTGTGCAGCGCCTTTACGTAGTTCTTCTCCGCGGTCTTGTAGTCCACCGGCTGCGTGGTCAGGCCACGGCTGCAGAGGTCGTTGATTGTCTCGAGCGCGAGGTAAGGGTTGACGGCGCCGGCGCCGTAGCCAATGAGCGCAGCGAAATGATGCACCTCGCGCGGCTCCGCGGACTCAACGACGATGCCGACCCGTGTGCGCGTGCCGGCCCGCACGAGATGATGGTGCACTGCGGCAACGGCCAGCAGGCTCGGGATGGCCGCGTGCTCAGCGTCCACGCCGCGGTCCGAGATGATCAGCAGCGCGATGTTGTCCTCGACGGCGCGGGTGACCTCGTTGCACAGGCGCTCGACGGCCTGGCGCATAGCGCCTTCGGGCTGCGAGACGTCGAACAGGGTCGAGAGGGTGCGGGAGCTCAGCGTGCCGGAGTTGAGCTCGCGGATTTGCGCCAGCTCACGGTTGGTAAGGAAGGGTTCCTTGAGGCGCAGCTGGTGGGCGTGCTCCGGTGTCTCCTCGAAGAGGTTCAGCTCCCGTCCCAGGAAGATCTCCAGCGACGTCACCAGCTCTTCGCGGATCGCGTCCAGGGGAGGGTTGCTGACCTGGGCGAACAGCTGCTTGAAGTAGCTGAACAGCAGCGGGTTCATGTCCGAGAGGACGGCAATCGGCGTGTCGTTACCCATGGAGCCGATGGGCTCAGCGCCGGCGGTCGCCATAGGATCGAGGATCAGGTCGACGTCCTCGTTGGTGTAGCCGAATGCCTTCTGGCGCTCGACGAGCGTGGCATCATCGAAGCCGTGAACCTGGCGCGGCTCCGGCTGATCGCTGAGGGCAATGCGCTGCTCCTTGAGCCACTGCTCGTAGGGAAAGCGGCTGGTCAAGGCCTGCTTGATCTCCGCGTCGTCGACCAGCTTCCCTTCTTTGGTGTCGAGCAGGAACATACGGCCGGGCCGAATTCGGCCTTTCAATAGCACGTTCTCCGGCGGTACCTCCACCACACCGGTCTCCGAGGCCATGACCAGGAGGTCGTCCGTGGTGACCAGGTAGCGGCAAGGGCGCAGGCCGTTGCGGTCCAGGATGGCGCAGACCTGCGTGCCGTCCGTACCGATGATCAGGGCCGGGCCGTCCCAGGGCTCCATCAGGCAGGAGTGGTACTCATAGAAGGCGCGCTTGGCCGCGTCCATGGGGATGTGGTCCGCCCAGGCTTCCGGGATCAGCATCATCAGGGCGTGTGGCAGCGAGCGACCCGTGGCCAGCAGCAGTTCGAGGGCGTTGTCGAAGCTGGCGGTGTCGCTTTGGCCGCTCGTGGCGATGATCGGCAGCAGCTTCTTGATCTCGTCGCCCAGCTCCGGCGAGGCGAACATTGTCTCGCGCGCCGCCATCCAGTTGATGTTGCCGCGCAGTGTGTTGATCTCACCGTTGTGGATGACAAAACGGTAGGGGTGCGCCAGCTTCCAGGTGCCGAGCGTGTTGGTACTGAAGCGCGAGTGCACCAGCGCAAAAGCGGAGACCATCGATTCGTGGCCGAGGTCGTGGTAGAAGGGCTGAATCTGGTCGGCGACCAGCAGACCCTTGTAGACGATGGTACGCGACGAGAGGCTGCAGACGTAGAAGTCGTCCTTGTCCTGCATGTCGGTGGACATGATCTTGTTGAAGACGACCTTGCGCAGAACGAACAGCTTTAGCTCGAAGTGATGCTCATCACGGGTGTCGCGAGGACGCTGGACGAAGAACTGGCGGATGCGGGGCATGGCCTGCGCGGCCAGCACGCCGATGGCGTCAGGGTTGACCGGGACATCCCGCCAACCGAGGAACGTCATGCCCTCTTCGACGGTACTCTGCTCGATGATCGTCTCGCAGCGGTGGCGCTGGCCGGGTTCCTGCGGCAGGAACACCATCCCGACGCCGTATTCGCCGCGATGCGGCAGCTCGATATCGTGCTGCAGGACCTCGCGCTGGAAGAACTCGTGGGGCATCTGGATGAGGATGCCGGCGCCGTCGCCGGTACGCGGGTCGGCGCCGCGGGCGCCTCGGTGTCCCAGGTTGATCAGGACTTCGATTCCCTGCTCGATGATCTTGTGCGAGCGCTCGCCTTTGATGTTAGCCACCATGCCGACACCGCACGCGTCGTGCTCCTGCCGGGGATCGTAGAGACCCTGCTTCTTCAGTCTCGGCAGATTGGGAAATCGATAGCTCTGGCTCATCTGAGTCCTAGTCGCGTCCCATCCTGTGTTATTCGGGGCAAACTGCTCCGCCGGGATGGCGGAGGATCTTCCAATTAAACCAAACCGGCCCGCCAACAGGGCCGGTAGCTCGTGCATGGATAATAAATCCCTATCGACAACGGCGCAAGATCCAGCGTCTGGCTATGCACCAGACGGATGAGCCTCTACCAGATGCCTAGCTGCATCTTGATATCCTCGCTGGCCATGGTGCGGGGATCCCAGGGCGGACTGAAGGTTATGTCGACATTGACGTCGCGCACGCCTTCGAGGTCCATGACGGCGTCCTGGATCTGGGCGATGATCAGCGGCCCCAACGGACAGGCCGGCGTGGTCAGCGTCATCGTTACGTCAACAATATTGTCTTCGTCGATCTGGATGTCGTAGACCAGGCCGAGGTCGACGATGCCAAGGTGGATCTCGGGGTCCTGAATCGGCTTCAGGAGCTCGAGGACTTCGTCGGGTGTGATAGTCGTGCTTTGGGTCATGGTTTCCTCCGTAGAGTCGTTACGAATCGTATCAGGCTTCTTCGACGTGGGTGGCGCCGTCCTTGCGCAGGCCCTGTTCGAGGACGTTCCAGGCAAGCGTGGCGCACTTGACGCGCACCGGGAACTTGGCGACGCCCTGCAGCGCTTCGAGGTCGCCGAGCTCGGCGGGCGGCTCGTCCTTGGGGTCGGTCATCATTTGCTTGAAGGCGTCGACGAAGTGCTGCGCCTCCGTCTTGCTGTGGCCCTTGATCAGGTCGGTCATCATCGACGTGGACGCCTGGCTGATAGAGCAGCCGCGGCCCTTGAAGGCAACGTCCTGGATGACGCCTTCGTCGTCGAACAGCAGCTCCAGCTCTACCTCATCGCCGCACAGCGGGTTGTAGCCGTCGACCTTCGCGGAGGGGCGCTCCAGGTTGCCGCGATTCCGAGGGTGGCGGTAGTGATCGAGGATCAGCTCGCGGTAGAGGTCGTCCAGCTGCGGTTCCGGGTAGTTCATTGTAATCTCATTTTACGGGCTGGCCGTTGTTGGCGCTCTCTTGAACATCGCAAGCCTGCGGATTATTGGTCTAATGAAAATCGCAGTCCCTGCCATCGTTGTCCTTATCCTCGCGATATCCCTAGCCTTCTGGCAGCTCATTCTGCCCTTGGATGGGTCGTCGTCTCCACCTGGCGCGGCTGGAATGCGGTATGCGCTCAATGTGACCAATCGCGACGGAAGCGGCCCGGCGGCCGACGGGACCAGGCTGCGCATATTCCAGATACTCCCACGGCAGCCCGGCGATACGAGCTCACGCCTCGTCCCCTGCGCCGACCTGGAAGTCGTGGGAGGCAGGACCGACCTCGTCACCGAACCCTCCGCCGACTGTCCAGAAGGCGGCATGCTCTCATTCCTCATCGAGTACCCCAACGACTCCATTCCGATCACCGCGAGCGCTGATCCGGCGATTACTTGGCGCCTGCCACGTGGTGACGAGCCGCCGTTGGAAGTACTGGTCAAACCCATTCCACCAAACACGAGAGCACTCGACTACGAGAGCACTCGACTAGTGAGTAATCTGAGCCTCCTGCACCGCGAAGAACCGCCCCGCCTCTTGCAGCGCAAAGAAGAGGGTATCGACTTCCTGGGGCGTGTTGTAGAGATAGAAGCTAGCACGAGCCGTGGCGGCGCAATCGAGGCGGCGCATCAGCGGCTGGGCGCAGTGGTGGCTGGCGCGAATGGCCACACCGTGCTGGTCCAGGACCTGGCTGATGTCGTGCGGGTGGATGTCGCCGTAGTTGAACGACACGACGCCGACGCGCTCTTCCGAGTTCTTCGGACCGTAGATCGTCACCTCCGGCAGCGAAGATAGGCGCTCGATGGCGTAGCCGGTGATCTGCTTTTCGTGGGCACGGATGTTGTCCATGCCCAGGCCTTCGAGGTAGTCGATGGCAGCGCCAAGCGCGATTACATCAGCGATAGCCGGCGTTCCGGCCTCGAACTTGTGCGGCACCTCTGCCCAGGTCGACTCCTCGAGCCCAACCCGAGAGATCATCGAACCGCCGCCGAGGAAGGGGTCCATCGCCGCCAACAGCTCGGGACGGGCGTAGAGCACGCCGGCGCCGGTGGGGCCGCACATCTTGTGGCCGGAGAAGACCATGAAGTCACAGTCCAGCTCGCCAACGTCTACGGGCATGTGAGGCACGCTCTGAGCGCCATCGACCAGCATGAGGGCGCCGTGACGGTGGGCCAGCGCCGCGGCCTCGCGCACCGGGTTGATACCGAGCACGTTGGAGGCGTGCGCCAGCGCGACCAGCTTCGTCTTCGGCCCGATAGCCGCTTGCAGCTCATCCATCCGCAGGCGGCCTTCGTCGTCGATGTCGATGAAGCGCAGCTTTGCGCCCTTTTCGCGCGCGATCAGCTGCCAGGGGATGAGGTTGCTGTGGTGCTCCGCGATGCTGAGCACGATCTCGTCGCCGGGCTGGAGGAAGCGGCGGCCCCAGGCGTTGGCGACGAGGTTGATCGCCTCTGTCGTGTTGCGCGTGAAGACGATGCTCTGCGGCCCGTAGGGCGACTTGATGAAGCGCACCACCTTGTCGCGCACACCTTCGTAGGCGGTAGTCGCCTCTTCGGCCAGCGTGTGGATGCCACGGTGGATGTTGGCGTTGTAGTACGAGTAGTAGTGCACCAGCGCGTCGATGACCTGACGTGGCTTCTGGCTGGTCGCGGCGTTGTCCAGGTAGACCAGCGGCCGGCCGTGCACCTCTCGTTCGAGGATGGGGAAGTCTTTGCGGATGGCTTCTACGTTAAGCATCAGATAGGTTCCTTGGAATCGTCAGCCGGCATCGACGCTGACTTCGTTACCGTCCACCTGGACGGGGTATGTGCGCACGGGTCGCACGGCCGGCAGGGCCTTCACGGCGCCGGTCTGGATGTCGAAGCGGGCGCCGTGGCGGGGACACTCGATGGTGCCGTCCCACAGCCTACCCTCCCCCAGGGGTCCGTTGTCGTGCGTACACAGGTTGTCGACGGCATAGAAGACGCCGTCGAGGTTGGCCAGCGCGATGCTGTGGCCGTTGACTTCGAAGACGCGCACGCTGCCTGGCGGCACGTCCGCCGTGGTGCCCACTCGCGACATCGCCATCAGACCGCGGTACCGATCTTGGCGATGACCGCCTGGTCCAGAACCTCGCGGTCGACGCCCTCTGGCAGTCGATCGATGACCTCGCGGAAGAACGCCTCGACGAGCAAGCTTTGCGCCTCGGCCGGCGGGATGCCGCGTGACTCCAGGTAGAAGCGCTGGTCTTCATCCAGCGGGCCTGCCGTGGCGCCGTGGCTGCATTTGAGGACGTCGAAGGCCTCGATTTCGAGGACCGGGATCGGCGCGGCTTTGGCGTGCTCACTGAGCAGGAGGTTGCGGTTGGTCTGGTTGGCCTCGCTGGCGGACGCGCCCTTCTGGATGCGGACCGTGCCGGTCCAGACCGCGCTGGATTCGCCGTCCAGCGCAGTCTTGAACAGGAGATCGCTGGCGGTGCGCGGCGCGATGTGGTCCTGCAGCGTCACGTAGTCAAAGTGCTGCTTGCCGTTGCCGAAGGCGAGGCCGATCAGCTCGGCGCGCGAACCTTGGCCGGCGAGTGTGACTTCAAGCTTGATCCTGGACAGCGTGCCGCCGAGGCCGATCAGCGCCGCCGACAGCTCGGCGCCGCGGTCGAGGCGGGCGCGCATGGTCGAGAACGCCGCGACGCTGCCCGTGCCAAGGCGGTTGATGTCCACGAAGCGCACGCGTGAGTCGGCGCCTGCGATAATCTCGACCGCGCCGCTAACCAGCGACCAGCCTACGGGCGCTTCGCCGGTCGAGTCCTGTACGACGGTTACGCTGCTGTTGGGCTCCGTAACGATCAGCAGGTGCGGAATCAGCGGCGCACCGTTGTGGCGCAGGAGATAAGACAAAGGTAGCTCGACCTCCACACCCGCAGGCACGTAGACGAGGGCGCCATCTTGCCAGGCGGCGGCCTGCAACGCGGCAAGCTTCCACTCCGAGGGCGCGACCAGCGAGTGCAGGTGCTTCTTGACCAGCGCCTCGTGCTCGCTGGCGGCGGTGTGCAGGTCTGCAAAGACCACAGCGTCAGACAGGCGCTCCGAGCGTAGCTCTACGGAGGCGTCGCCCGTGGCAGCGAGCGCAGCGTCGAAGTCCACGCGGCTCAAGTCGGTGCGGCGCCACGCCTCCTCGCGGGGGTTTGGCATCGACATCGCCTCATAGGCGCGCCAGGCGTCGCGGCGGCGTCGTAGCAGCCAGTCCGGCTCGTTGTGGCGCTGCGAGAGGGCGCGAAGCGTGTCTTCGGTTATCGAAGGGGCGTTAGCCCTGGTCGTCATGATTTCCTGCATTCATCCATCGGGGCGTCGTAGGGGCGGTTCGCGAACCGCCCCTACGGGCTCCCGTTTGCACTCAGAGTAGGTGCGAGATGCTAAGCCAGTGGCCTAGCCCACCGAGCCTTCCATCTGGAGCTCTATCAGCCGGTTGAGCTCGATGGCGTACTCCATCGGCAGCTCCTTAACGATCGGTTCGACGAAGCCGTTGACGATCATCTTCGTCGCCTCGGTCTCACCGATGCCGCGGCTCTGCAGGTAGAAGAGCTGCTCTTCGCCCACCTTGCTGACCGTCGCCTCGTGCTGGATCGTCACCTGATCCTCGTCGATCTCCATCACCGGATAGGTGTCGGAGCGCGAGTCCTGGTCGAGCAGCAGCGCGTCGCAGCGCACGGTGGATTTTGCGTTCTTGGCGCCCTCATGGACTTTGAGTAGACCGCGGTAGCTGGTGCGGCCACCGCCCCTGGAGATCGACTTCGAAATAATGGTCGAGGTCGTGTCCGGGGCGACGTGGACTATCTTGCCGCCGGCGTCCTGGTGCTGACCCGGACCG
>CAZNHI010000092.1:0-7715 GCA_964572535.1 uncultured Dehalococcoidia bacterium | reverse complement strand
AACAGATCTTCAATCGTCACCAGGCCCGCCGTGCCACCGTACTCGTCGACCACGATCGCCATATGCACGCGCTGCTTGCGCATATCGGTCAGCAGATCGTCCAGACGCTTCGATTCCGGCACGAAGAACGCGGGCCGCGCGATCTCACGCAGATCTTTCGGCATGCGCCCCTCGGCCAAGTAGCGGAACAGGTCCTTGGCGTAGATGATGCCGACGATCGCGTCGACGTTTTTCTCGTACAACGGGATGCGGCTGAAACCGCGCGCCACGATCAACTTAACTACGTCGTCAACTGTCGCCTCGGTATCGACGGCGGCGAAGTCTGTGCGGGGCGTCATGATCTCGCGCACCGCCGTGCCCTCCAGGCCGAAGACGCCACGAATCATCTTGCGCTCGTCGTCCTCGATTTGGCCGGTGTCCTCCTCGATCTCCATCAGGCGCAGCATCTCTTGCTCGTCGTCGTTCTCGACATCATGCGCCACGGCACGCGCTGGGATTCTAAGGATGCGTCCCGCACCACCGAACATCAGCTTGAACGGGCCCATGAGCGGCGCCAGCCGCAGACTCCACCACTCCGGGTTGCGCGCCACCAGCGCGCGCGGCACCGCCTCAAGCAGCGCGAACAGTACCAGCGCTCCCACCACTATGCCGACGATCAGCTCCCAGCTGTGGCCGCGCTCCCGTGTCAGGATGCTCGCCGCCAGCGCCGCCCCTAGCACGAAGGCAACGTTGCGCGCCAGCGCCAGCGCGTCGAGCAAAGAGCTGCGCTCCTGCACGTAGCTCTGCAGGATGTCGGCGCGCGGGACCCCGCGGCCCGCCATCAAGCGCACCCGCGCGCGGCTGATCGAGATCAGACCCGCCTCCGCGGCCGCCACGAAGGCAACCAGCCCCAGGCACATCAGCAGCAGCGCCACGCCGGCCCAGCTAAAAGCGTCCATACGTCTCTTCATCCAGCACGCGGGCGCCGTCAGGCACATCGCGCGTGATTTTTATCGACGGCCCGATCAGCGCGCCCGCGCCGATCTTCACGCCCGGCATCGTGCTCGTGTTCACGCCGATCTTTGTGCCGGCGCCCAGCATCAGGCCAAGCTTCATCCGCCCGGAGTCCAGGCGCTCGCCGCCAACCATCGAAGGCACCGTGCGCCCGTCGATGCGGTAGTTCGCGGTCGTTGCGCCGAAGCCCAGCGACGTGCCGTGATCGAACACGCTGTCGCCGACGTAGTTGTGGTGCAATTCGACTTCGCCCGCCAGGAAGCTCCGCGCCACTTCGCTACCGAAGCCGACGACGCTACCGGCGCCCACCATCGAGCTGCGCACCAGCGCGTTGTGGCCGATGACGCATCCGGGCCCAATCATCGCGGGCGCCACGACGTGCGCGCCGGCGAAGATGCGCACGTCCGGCGCCAAAAACACGCCATCCTCACGCCGCTCGTAGCCCCCGCCAGGCGACTCGATGCCCGAGGACCAGAGGTCGAGCAGCAGGTCCATCACGTCGAGGACGTGCCAGGGGTACTTGAGGCCCTGCCAGCGCCCTTCGTAGACGTGCGAGCGGTAATCGCTGGTGTCCATCAAACTGTTAAGCGCCCGTTCATAAACGTCGTCGCCGCCGTGCGCCGATTCGTAGGCCAGCGTCTGCGCCAGCGCCAGCCAGGACGCGTGCACGTGCGCCACCAGCGTCACCAGGTCGCTCGGCTCGTTGCCCGCGCCCGGCTTCTCGACAATGGACGTGACGCGGTCGCCCTGCAGCGTCATGTAGCCGCCCGGGAAGTACTCCTGAACCCGCGCGCCGGCGATTAACCCCGCGGCGCCGCCCTGCGCTGCGTGCTGCAGCATCTCGGCGTGCAGGCGCTGCTCCACCACGTCGTGGGCCTGCGTCACGTACAGCGCACCCTCACCGAAAGCCTCGAGAACCGGACGGGCGCAGAGTATGGCATCGGCCATGCCCTTCGCTTCGGGCTGCACCACCACACGAACATCGGCGGCAATACTGGAGCCCAGACTGCGGATACGCTCCGCGTCGCCGGGGCGCGAAACGACGACGATGCGCTCACAGCCGAGGCTGTCGAGGGTCTGCAGGTGTCGTTCCAGGAGACTGCGCGGCCCAAAGGGCAACAACAGCTTGTCGCGCAGGGGCCACATCCGGCTGGAGACGCCGCCGGCCAGGACCAGGACGATGGGCTGACTCATCGGCGCAGCGACCCGTCGTCTCTCAAATGAAGTTTGCCTGGGGGTCTATCCGGAGGTTCTTCGGACATCTTTGCGGCAGGTGAGGCCCTTGCCTCTCGCCGTGGGTCCCGGCGTCCTGCTCTTCGGTTCGTTCCTTTCAGCCCGGCATTGACCGGCACACTATCTTATCGGCGTCCGACAAATGCCTGTCAACCTCCCCCTGGCGTCTGGCGTAACATCTGGACCTTCAGCGGCGGCCCCGCGGCTTAAACACAACGGGCTGCCTCCGGACGTTGCGAGCATCCTTCAGGCGACGCAGACTGAGCCAGGATGCCGGACGACTACTACTTCAAACCCGCGAACGCCGAGGCTTACGACGCTGACATGGGACGCGCTGCCGACGCCATGGACGATGTCCCGTTCTACGTCGAATTGGCAAGAGAGGCCGCGCTGACTGGACAGGCCGTGCTCGAGCTGGGCTGCGGTACAGGCCGCGTCACCATCCCGATAGCGCAGGCCGGTGTCGAGGTAGTGGGGCTCGACAACGCCCCGGCGATGCTCAACGTTGGGCGTCGCAAGGCGACCGCCGCCGGCGTAGACGTCCGCTGGGTGGCCGCCGACATGCGTAGCTTCAAGTTGGAGCAGCGCTTCGGCCTCGTGATCATCCCGTTCCGCTCCTTTCTGCACCTGCTCACAGACGCGGATCAGCAGGCCTGCCTCGAGCGCATCCACGAGCACCTGCTGCCGGGCGGGCGGCTCGCGCTCAACTTCTTCGTGCAGAAGCTGGCGGCGCGCAGCCCCACGCCGGTGATCTCGCGCATTTACAAGACCATCCAGGTGCGGTACGTGTCGCAGGGCGAGATGGAGGGCCTGCTGGCCCGTAGCGGCTTCGAGGTTGAGGCGCTGTACGGCTGGTTCGACCGCCGCCCGTTCACGGACAACAGCAGCGAATTGATCTGGCTAGCGCAGCGGCGATGACGAGGGCAGAGGGGGAACAAGGGGAAGAAATGGGAGGAAAGGGGGAACTTTCGGACGCCTGGGCGGTGCTTCCAGGTTTTTCGGTTCCAGCGGCTCCTGCGGTTCCTCCTTTCTTGCTGTTCCGTCGGTCTCCAGAGTCAGCTTCCCATAACGATAGGGATCTTCAATAGGTTAAATGCTAAAAATAAGATGTTGCGCGCTTTCACAAGTATTGACAGCCTATCTCTCGGATTTGTAATCTGTTCCTACTTTCACAAATGACTCCCGCCGGGGGTTCTAGGAATCAGGGACGTAAGAACATGACCATGCAAGCTGCACTGCCCCGGATTTGCACGCGCTGTAACGGCTCGATGATCATTGAGCGCGACTGGTACGGCGCTTACAGTACCTGCATCTGCTGCGGGCACGTAAAAGAGGCCGTATCTTCGCCGGCAATCGACCTCATGCTGGAAGACGAAGATGGCCACACCCGCCAGCGCCGTCGCCAGCCTTCGCACGGCAAGCTCCGGCTCTAAAGCCCAGGCTCCGCCTTCAAACAAAGAGGACCCTTCAATCGAAGGGTCCTCTTTTATTTGGGGCCGAGGTACCTCACCGCCAACCTCCTCTCCCCTTCGACTGAGCTCAGGACAATGCTTGCGAGGAGAGGGGGCTTATACCCGTCTGAACCACCGCAATGGATCACCCCGGCTGGCTTGAGGGCCGGCGGCGCCTTCGCGAACGCAGAGACCTCTTGGGCGCAGGCAGGTAGGCGAGGGTGGAAAGCCTCGCCTACGGGTAGAAGGAGCGGGGTTATCCCGGCTCCGTCGCAAGCCTAAGGCATGCAGCTACGTTTTGGAGGCGGGTTTGTCCGTCCTGGTCATGCTTTGCGTACATCACAAGAGTTGCTAGTCTGCTTAGCAAGATTCCTAACTGCATGCATTGACTATCGGTGTAGTTGTTGCTAGAATCTCCTCGTGGCGAGGGACTTTTACGCAGTTCTGGGCGTCGACCGCAAGGCGACCGATAAAGAGATTCGGTCCGCCTATCGCCGTCTGGCCCGTAAGCATCACCCGGACGTCAACCCCGGCGATAAGGCCTCCGAGGCGATCTTCAAGGAAGTAAACTCCGCCAACGACGTCCTCTCCGACGCGGAGAAGCGCAAGAAATACGACCTCTACGGCGAGAACTGGGAGCACGGCGACGAGATCGAGCGCATGCAGCGCGCCCGTGGCGGCCGCGGCGGCGGCCATCGCTTTACGACCACGGACTTCGGCGAGGGCGGCCTGGGCGACATCTTTGGCAACCTGTTCACGGCCGGCGAGGGTCGCCGTAGCACCGGCATGCGCCGCGAGCCGCCGCGCCTGGAGCACCCCGTCGAGGTCACGCTCGAAGAAGCGTTCCACGGCACGACGCGCACGATCCTGGTCGCGGGCGACCACGGCGATACGCGGCGGCTGGAGGTCAAGCTCCCGCCGGGTGTCGACAACGGCTCCAAGGTGCGCATGGCCGGCGAAGGCAACGCGACGTTTAACGGCCAGCGCGGCGACCTCTACCTGTTAATCAGCGTCCGCCCGCACGACAAGTACGAGCGCAAGGGCGACGACCTTCACACCGACGTCGAGGTATCGCTGACCACGCCCGTCCTCGGCGGCGAGGCGGAGGTGCAGGGCATCGGCAGGAAGGTGGCGCTGCGCCTGCCGCCCGGCACGCAGAACGGCCAGACCTTCCGCCTCGCCGGACTGGGCATGCCGAAGCTGGGCTCAACGGACAAGCGCGGCGACCTGTATGCGCGTGTGAAGGTGCGCCTGCCCAAGGAGCCAAGCGAGGAGCAACGCAGGCTCTTCGAGCAGCTGAAGGCGATGGATGTATGAGGATCACGGTTACCTACCATCCCGTAGGCGCCCAGCATGCTGGGCGCCTACGGGACGCCGCACAGGGATCAGCGCGATAGCAAAGCGCAGCCGCAACAGGACGAGAACGTGAACGAAGACGAGTTAGAGGACCACCTGGAGCCCGCGTACATCATCAGCGTGGCGGCGCGCATGCTGGGGTTGCACGCCCAGACGCTGCGCTACTACGAGCGCGTGGGCCTGATCATCCCTTCGCGGTCGCGGGGCCGCATCCGGCTGTACTCCCACGCCGATATCGAGCGCGTGCGCCAGGTGCAGCGGCTGATCGACGAGCTGGGCGTTAACCTGGCCGGGGCCGAAGTGATCATCGACATGTCGAAGCGGCTCAAGGCGCTGGAGGAAGAGAACGAGGCCCTGCGCCGGGACTTGCAGCGCTTCCGTGACACGCGCCTGCCGGCGCCGCGGGAGGGGTGAGCGGGATGGACAGTTTAGCGATCCATACCGCTAGGCTCTTTCGAGTCGCGTTTCGGTATTCTGGCTTGCCACGACTGGTAGAGAACACAAACTGGATTACAAAGAGCGCTTCTTGGATGGATTCCTCGGTAAGTGCCGTCCAACTAGTCTCGGAGTACGGGCAGGATAACCACGGCACACCGCAATTCCGAAGTATTCGGGTTGTGGTGGAACTGTTCGCCGAGAATGCTGAGATTGCCGTCGAGATCGGGAGTCGAGTAACCGACGTTGTTACGAGAGTGATGGAGTTTCAGGTTGGTGCGAGACACCAGCCTTCACGTGTTGTAGCTCTGTGGGACGCAACACCTGGCATTGACCGCCGCATTTTTAAGCAATGGGCATACGATCTCTTGGTTCACCCTTCGTCAAGAGTCCTTCACATCCCAGAACTTCAAGTGCCCCTGAACTCGCTGGAAGCACAGTCGCCGAAGGACACGACCTCGATCATGAGGGGAATCAAGTGGTACACCGACGCCCTTGCAGAACCGGAGACGATAGACCGATTTCTCAAGCTCTGGGTGGGGTTGGAAAGCATAGGCAGCATCTTGAATCGCCGCTTTCATCCCGGCGGATGGGCCATCTGCAAGAGATGCCTTGGCAAGGAAAGCAACAGGCAACGGGACGAACGACCAGAACGCGGCATTCGTCACCTTTTTTCTGTCGCCGATCCAAACAAACCTCAGATCTTCGATGCGCTCCGCCTTGCGAGGAACAAACTCGTGCACTCAGAGTGGGAACTCTCGCGCGTCATGGCAATTGTTGATCCTTTGCTGGAGTCAGCAGCAAAAGCGCTGGGAAGCGGCCTGCTGACTGTCTTGGCTCCATCTTCTGCAGCCCAAGATAGTAGAGATGCCGCCGAGCCACTTTCTCCGCTTGGCGAGAGGGCTGACTTTTCGGTTACGACGGAAGCACTCAGCGACAATCCCGACTCTATTGGAGAATTGACAGACACCCTAGTCTTCGATGTTGAAATTACGGAGAGCGAAGAGGTTGATCTCCAGTACCAGTGCAAGGTCAATCTTCGAGTAGAGGGCGCGTTTCCATTTGATGTCACCGAATTCGTGCCTCAGTCTGAGCATACGTTGGCAGATGGAATCGTGGTCGACATGACCAACGCGTCTCACACGGCTGAGGTCGTACGAGTTCCGAATCCAACAAGAACGAGGCGGCCCACATTCCACGGGGTAAGAAACGTCTTGCGAAAATGATCAGAGCACTAAAGCAAAGGTAGGAGCCTCGGGGTGTCGCCACGTCAAGCACAAGCAGCGCTCATCCTTCGAGAGCCTCAGGACGAACGGTTCAGGTGGAGAGCGGGACGAGCGGTTCAGGTAGAGAGCCTCAGGACGAACGGAGCAGATAACGCAACGCCAGCAGGCGTAAGAGGGTAACAACCATGATGAGACAGGACAGGTTCACGGAGCAGGCACAAGAGGTGCTGCAGAACTCGCAGGAGATGGTGCGACAGCACCGTCACTCCCAGTGGGACGTTGAGCACGTCTTCCTCGCCGCGCTCTCGCACAAAGACGGCATTGCGCGGCGCATCTTCGAAAAGCTGGGAGTGAGGGCCGAAGACATCATCGAGGAGGTGGCGCGCGCGCTGGGCAGGGCCCCGAAGCTGGCCTATGACGTCGTGCAGATCTACACCACGCCGCGCGTAGTGCGCATGCTCGAAGCCGCGAACGCCGAGGCCGACCGACTCAAGGACGAGTTCGTCGGCGTCGAGCACCTGCTGATCGCGATCGCGGACGAGCGTGAGGGCGAAGCGGCGCGCATCCTGCGTTCGCACCAGGTGGACAAGGAGCGCCTGTACAAGGCATTGCAGGAGGTTCGCGGTACCGCGCGTGTCCAGAGCCGCACCGCCGAGAGCCACTACCAGGCGCTGGAGAAGTACAGCATCGACCTCACGGAGGCTGCTCGTCAGGGCAAGCTGGACCCGGTGATCGGGCGCGAGGAGGAGGTCCAGCGCGTGATGCAGATCCTCAACCGGCGCCAGAAGAACAACCCGGTGATCATCGGTGAGGCCGGCGTCGGCAAGACCGCGATCGTCGAGGGGCTGGCCCAGAAGATCGTCAGCGGCGACGTGCCGGAGAACCTGCGCGACAAGCGCCTGCTGGCGCTCGACATGGGCGCGCTGGTCGCGGGCTCGAAGTTCCGCGGCGAGTTCGAGGAGCGCCTGCAGGCGATCATGAGCGAGGTGCGCCAGTCTAACGGCGAGGTAATCCTGTTCAT
>CAZNHI010000091.1:3036-7719 GCA_964572535.1 uncultured Dehalococcoidia bacterium | reverse complement strand
GACGGCGTTCCACGACTTCTACGAGAAGTGCCGTGTGCTGGACGACGCGGCGCCGGACCTGACGCGGGCGCGGCTGCGGTTGATTGCGGCGGCGAAGATCGTGCTAGCGAGCGCGCTGGGGCTGATGGGGATGACAGCGCCGGACAAGATGTAGGCGCACGTATTTACAGATTTCTGTATCGGCTCTAAATTGGCTGCACGATGTCTGAAAAAGCACGCCTCACGATCGATCTCGACCCGGAGATGCACAGGCGCTTGAAGATGCTGGCTGCCCTGGAGGGGACGTCCATGCGCGAGTATTGCGTCAAGGCCATAGAGTCCAGAATCCGCGAGAAGAAAGCCAACTACCTGACGGCGGCAGAGGCACCGTTGCTGGCCGAGCTTTGGGACAACGAAGAAGACGCCGTCTATGACGACCTATAGCAGAGGCGAGATCGTTTACGTGCCGTTCCGATTCACAGAGCACGACAGGAAGTCAAAGAATCGGCCCGCAGTGGTTGTAAGCTCCGCTGCCTACCACGGCAGCAGGCTGGACGTCGTGATCGCCGGGATCACGAGCAACGTTGGCAGGGAGGGGTTTGTGGGCCAGGTCACACTAGGCGACTGGCGTGTCTGCGGTCTGGCGAAGCCGTCCGCCGTTAGCGGGATCATCATGACAGTGCGCGACTCGAAGATCGGACGGCGTGTCGGTGTCCTCTCGGAAGACGATCGAACGAACCTGGACGCCACGCTAAGGCAAATCTTCGATCTCTAGTCGCAGCCTACGCAGCGGGTTCGATTTTGTTTGACAGGCCCACAGATCGTTGTGGGAGAATCGCGCGTAGGGTATGCAGACAGCGGGAGGTGGGGTATGGCACTTTTCTTCACAATTGTTCCGGAGTATCAGAGGGTGGTGCGATTCACGCTGGGACGCTACGACGGCTTGCCGCGTGGGCCGGGCTGGGTCTGGGTCATCCCGTTCGTCCATGGCACGATCCGAGTTGACCTGCGTGAAGAAGTCTTTGACGTAGAGCCGCAAACCTGCATTACCAAGGACAACGCGCCTGTAACTGTCGACATGCTCGTGTTCATGCGCGTGGTTGACCCAGAGATGTCGGTGATGAAGGTACAGAGCTATCGGCTGGCGTCACGCGGCATGGCGATCACGACTTTGCGCGCAGTGGTCGGCGACATGCCATTGGACGACGTGCTGGCGAAGCGAGAGCAGATAAACGCGATCATGCAGGCGCGCATGGACGAGGTGACGGACCGCTGGGGCGTCAAGGTAAACGCGGTGGAGATCCGAGAGATTCTGCCGCCGCGCGACATCCAGGAGGCGATGAGCCGTCAGATGTCGGCGGAACGTAACCGTCGCGCTGTGGTAACTGAGGCAGAAGGCACGCGCGAGGCGGCAGTCACGATTGCCAACGGCAACCGCGATGCAGCGATCCTCAACGCGGAGGGGGCCAAGCAGTCCGCCATCCTCGATGCCGAAGGTAACCGCCAGGCGGCGATCCTGAACGCCGAAGGCTTCTCGACGGCCCTGGACCGCATTTTCCAGTCGGCCAGCCGCGTCGACGATAAGACGATGGCGCTGCAGTACCTGGAGATGATGAAATCGCTGGCCAGCGGCCCATCGACGAAGTGGGTGATCCCCATGGAGCTGACGAACTTCGTGCAGGGCTTCGCCCGCAACATGGCCAACGCCGCGGCGGTCAGTGGCCCGGCTTCCTCCGGTAACGGCGGCAGCAGCCCGGCGCCTTGAACCGGCAAGACAACTCTGAGAGCCGCCAGCGCGTCGAGAAGCTAGTGGCGCAGCTGGCGCGCATGTCCTCGAGCATCGAGGCGTGTGAGGCGCTGGGCGTCGACGGGGTGCTGGCGGAGCAGGTCGACATCAGCTTCGCCGAGGACCCGCTCGACTACGTGGCCTACGACCTGGCGCAGGCCGTGAGCGCCGCCGACAGCGACGACGCGACGACTACGGACGTGCCGCCGCTGCTGGCGACGCTGGTGGCGGAGTTCAAGCTCTGCCGTGCGGTGCAAGGCCGGGTGGATGAGACAGAGCTGGTGCGCCGCACGCTGGCCAACCTCCGGGCCGACGCCGAATAGCGCTTCGAGCTAACGCAAGCGTGATCTGGACTACGGCCGCTTCAGTTCACAGGGAGGCGCAATGGCAACCTACGTCCTGGTCCACGGTGCATGGCACGGCGGTTGGTGCTGGCAACGGGTAGCGCCGCGGCTGCGCGCTCAGGCCCACGAGGTCTGGACGCCGACGTTGACGGGGCTGGCAGAGCGCTCGCATCTCGGATCAGACGCCGTGAACTTGACGACGCACATCGACGATGTCGTTAGCCTGATCGAGTTCGAGGACCTGCATGACGTGGTGCTGGTGGGGCATAGCTACGGCGGTTGCGTGGTGACCGGAGTCGCGGGCCGGGTTGTGGAACGCATACGACACCTGGTCTACCTGGACGCTTTCGTCCCGAACGACGGCGAATCGTTGGTCAAGATGGTGGGGCCGCTCGGCGAAGCTATGGTCTCCGGCCCTGACTGGCGCGTGGCCGTCCCGCCGCCGCCGCTGGGGGACTTCGGCGTTACGCAGCCGGACGACCTCGCGTGGCTACACAGCAAGATGACGCCCCACCCTCGCGGCACGCTCATGGAGGCCGTGCGCCTGCCGGTACCACTGGAGCAGCTGGCGTTGAGCAGGACTTACGTCCTGGCCGCCGGCGACACGGAATCGCTGTTCCAGCCCGTCGCCGCACGTTTGCGCGGGATGCCTGCCTGGAACGTGACGGGACTGCCCACCGGCCACGACATGATGCTGACGATGCCCCAGGAGCTGACCAGCCTGCTGCTCTCGTTGGCCTGAGGCGTTAACATAGTCACGTGACCTTGCCGGAGGCCAACCCCGCATGATGGAGCCGGATAGCCGTGGCTTTGCCGGCGGCAACCTCTTACTCCCGATCGTTGGAATCGCGCTCATCGTCGTGATCGTCCTGGTCGTGGCGATGATGTGTGGTGGCGGCGGCGACGACTCCGACGGCGGCTCGAATCGCGAGCCCACGCCTGAACCAACGCAGCAGGTCGACACGAGCGACCCCGAATCGGCGCTGGCGGCGTACGTCCAGACCACGCTTAACGCCGACTACGCCGGGCCGTGTGCGGGCGCCCAGACCGGCGCTGATACCGGGAAGATCTGCTCCACCAGCCGCGGCGAACGCGAGGGCGTCCGCGCTTACATCCTGGGCAAGACACTCTCCGAGGGCGACCAGTGGGCGTTTCTGGAGCAGCGCGGCGGCGCCTGGCAGGTGGTGTTCTCTCCGAAGATCACGCCCGACAATCGTGTGGTACCGGGCGTGCCGTGGCCGCTGAGGGTTGGGGCGGAGGTGGAGATTGTGGGGACAGGTTCGTGCCTCAACGTGCGCATCGACCCCGGAGGCGCGGCGGTCGATTGCATCGCCGAGGGAACCAAGATAAAGCTAGCGGCGGGTCCCAGGACGGCGAACAACCTGGAGTGGTGGCAGCCTGAGGGCCGTAACGGCTGGGTGGCGTCCGACTACCTGCGCTACCCGGACGCCACGACAAACGCGACGCCCACTCCGCGGCCAACGAATACGCCCGGCACGTCGCCGTCAGCGACTCCGAGACCGTAAACGGCCTGCGCCGGCCGCTTCAGTGGCCGAATTGGTCTGAATCGACTGCGCCTTCTCCATTTCGGTCGAGGGCCGCAATCGCGTCCATTTCGTCCGCGCTGAGCGCGAAATCGAAAACGTCGATGTTCTCGGCCAGCCGCGAAGGGTTCATCGTTCTGGGGATGGGGACGAGCCCAAGCTGAACGTGCCAGCGGAGCACGATCTGGGCGGGCGTCTTGCCGTGGCGACGCGCGGCTTCGATGAGGACCGGCTCGTCGAGGAGAGGGCCGCCTTGCCCGAGAGGCGCCCAGGTCTCGGTCACGATTCCCTGACCGGTGTGATAGCGGCGTTCAGCGGTACGGCCAATCCTGGGGTTGATCTGGACCTGGTTCACGTGCGGGGCGACGCCAGTGGCATCGATCAGGCGCTGGATATGCGCGGGCTTGAAGTTGGAAACACCGAGGACGCTGACCTTGCCTTCTTCCAGAAGCTGGATGAGTCCGCGCCAGGCATCGACGTAGCGATCCTGTTGCGGCACGGGCCAGTGGATCAAGAGCATGTCGATCCTGTCCAGGCCCAGCCGTTGGGCGCTATTGGCGAAGGCCTGCCGCGTCTCCTTGACACCATGCCAGCGCGCGTTGAACTTCGATGTGACGAACACCTCATCGCGCTCGATTCCGCTGGCACGGATGCCGCGACCGACGCCGACTTCGTTGCCGTAGTTCTCGGCGGTGTCGATGAGCCGGTAGCCGCAGCGAATGGCCTCCGCGATAAGGACCTCAGACTGGGCGTCGTTCATCGGCCAGGTGCCGAGTCCGATCTGGGGCAGGGCGACACCGTTGGCGAGCGTTACGGTTGGCGCAATATTGCTAGTGGTCACTCGGGGCGCACCTCGATATTGAAGCTGGGGGCACCCCAGACCCCGCTGAAGGGGCTCTCGATGCCTACTTTACTTTGCGGTGGTGCGGTAGCGGGCTACAAAGCGCGCCAGGCGCTTCATCGCCTTTGTATTGCAGCTGGGGGCACCCCAGACCCCGCTGAAGGGGCTCTCGATGCCTACTTTACTTTG
>CAZNHI010000091.1:0-2936 GCA_964572535.1 uncultured Dehalococcoidia bacterium | reverse complement strand
CGGTGGTGCGGTAGCGGGCTACAAAGCGCGCCAGGCGCTTCATAGCCTCTTCGAGCTGGTCGTAGTGCTGGGCGCCGTAGCTGATGCGGACGTGTCCGGCGCCGCCGGGACCGAAGGCGCTGCCGGGCACAACGGCGACCTTCTCTTCGAGCAGTAGGCGTCCGGCAAACTCCTCGTCATCGAGGCCGGTGCTACGGATCGAAGGGAAGGCGTAGAAGGCGCCGCGTGGCTCTACCAGGTCCAGGCCCATGTCCCAGCAGGACTTGACCACCAGGGCGCGGCGATGGGCGTACTCGCCAAGCATACCCTGGACGTCTTCCTCACCAGACTGGAGCGCTTCGATGGCGGCGTACTGCGCGGCTGTGGGGGCGGACATCATGATGTACTGGTGTACACGCATCATGGCGTCCGTGATGGCCGCCGGGGCGCAGACCCAGCCGAGGCGCCAGCCGGTCATGGCGTAGGCCTTCGAGAAGCCGCCGAGCAGGATGGTGCGCTGCTGCATCCCGGGCAGCGACGGGAAGCAAATGTGCTCGACGCCGTAGACCAGTCGATCGTAGATCTCGTCTGAGATGACGAAGAGGTCATTGCGCTCTACGACGGCCGCGACCTCCTCGAGGCCTTTGCGCTCCATAACGGCGCCGGTGGGGTTGGCCGGGTAGCCCAGCAGCAGGGCCTTGGAGGCGGGCGTGATCTGTTTTTCCAGGTCTGCCGCCTGCAGCTGGAAGCCCGTAGCAGCTGTGGTGGGGATGCCGACGAACTTACCGCCCGCGAAAACGACGTTCGGCGGGTAGGCGACGTAGGTCGGGTCGGTGGAGAGCACCTCGTCACCCTCATCGAGGATGGCCTGGGTGGCGAGGTTCATGCCCTCGCTGACGCCGGTGGTGACGATGATCTCGGTGTGGGGGTCGTAGGAGACGCCGTAGAGGCGGTGCAGATGGGCGGCGATCAGCTCGCGCAGTTCGGGTAGGCCGCTGTTTGAGGTGTAGGCGGTGAGGCCCTGCTCGATGGAGCGGATGGCGGCCTGGCTAATGTGGTTGGGAGTGGAGAAGTTAGGCTCGCCGACGCCGAGGGAGAGCACGCCATCAGTGGTGGCGATGAGTTCAAAGAAGCGACGGATGCCAGAGGCGGAGATTAGATCCAGCTTGGAGGATAAAGCTCCACGTCTCGCGGACCTATGGCCGGCAAGCATTCCCGAATTATAGGTAATGAGTCTGCTTAGAGCCATAGAAATAATCGCGTGCGAGTGGCGGGGGCGTTTCAGGCGTTGCGCAGGTCGTCTTCTGTGAGACCGAGACGTGTGAGAATCGCGTGGAGAGTGCCCGGCGGGATCTCGCGCGAAGCATGATGTGGAATGAAAACGCTGAGCTTTCTTTCGGGCCAGACCCAGAGCTCGTGAGAGCCTTTGGAAGGTCTGGCGTACTCAAGGCCGAGGCGGCGGAGCTTCCTGGTCAGCTCCGCATATCTCACTCGCCGACTCTGACAATGACCTTTGCTTCCACGACGGGAGGTTTGCTGGTTGAGAGTTCAGGCGGAACAGGCCAGCCCTTCTCCGTGAGGAACTCGATCATCACGCGAGCTGCGTCCTCGATGTTGTCCAGCGCTTCAGCGATAGAATCGCCTTCCGCGAGACAGCCATCGAGGTCAGTTGACACGGCGAGGAAGCGACCGTCTTCCAAAGGCTCGACTGTGACGTTGAGGCTGTAGCTCTTCACAGAACTACTGTAGCACTTAAAGCTGGGGGCGCCTGGTGTGCCAGTCTGTCGCCTGCTCGTAGGCGTGGGCGACGCGCAGCATGGACGGTTCGTCGAAGGGCTTGGCGATGACCTGCAGGCCTACGGGGAGGTCGCTGCCGCCTGCGCTGACGAAGCCGCAGGGCACCGAGGCACCGGGCAGGCCGGCGATGTTCACGGGCAGCGTGAAGACGTCGTTCAGGTACATCGACATGGGGTCGTCCACTTTCTCGCCGATGCGGAAGGCGGGCGTCGGCGTGACGGGAGCGATGATTGCGTCGTACTTGGTGAAGGCTGCGTCGAACTCTCGGCGGATGAGGGTGCGTACCTTCTGGGCTTTGAGGTAGTAGGCGTCGTAGTAGCCGGTGGAGAGCGCGTAGGTACCGAGCATGATGCGCCGCTTGACCTCGTCGCCGAAGCCGTGCTGGCGGGTGGACTCCAGGTTCTGCCACATGCTCTCGCCGCTCTGGAAGGAATAGCCGTACTTGACGCCGTCGTAGCGGGCCAGGTTGGCGGACGCCTCTGAGGGGGCGAGGACGTAGTAGACGCTGAGCGCGGCGGGCGTGCTGGGCAGCGAGAGGTCGAAGTCGATTTCGGCGCCGAGGCCCTTGAGGACGTCGACGGCGGCGAGAAAGGCGTCGCGCACCGGGCCGTCGATGTCGTCTGTCAGGTACTCCTGCGGCACGGCGAGCCGCATGCCACGCAGGTTGCGGCTGAGGTTGGCGGTGAAGTCCGGCACGTCTAGAGGCGCGGACGTGGAGTCGCGCGGGTCGCGGCCTGAGATGGCGTTGAGCACCAGGGCCGCGTCCTCGACGCTGCGGCTGAGGGGGCCGACCTGGTCCAGGGAGCTGGCAAAGGCGACCAGGCCGTAGCGGCTGACGCGGCCGTAAGTGGGCTTGACGCCGACGACGCCGCAGAAGGCAGCGGGTTGGCGGATAGAACCGCCGGTGTCGGAGCCGAGCGCGAAGAGACACTCGCCGGCCGCGACGGCCGCCGCGGAGCCACCGGAAGAGCCGCCGGGCACGCGATCGAGGTCCCAGGGGTTGTGGGTGGGGAAAAAGGCGGAGTTCTCGTTCGAGGAGCCCATCGCGAACTCGTCCATGTTCGACTTGCCGACCATGACGGCGCCGTCGGCGAACAGGCGCTGGACGACGTGCGCGTCGTAGGGCGGCACGAAGTTCTCCAGCATGCGCGAGGAACAGG
>CAZNHI010000090.1:0-7756 GCA_964572535.1 uncultured Dehalococcoidia bacterium | reverse complement strand
GCCGAGAACGCGCCGTCGGTCCGCTGGTACATGATGGGCGCGCACGGACGACGCGTTGCCGAGCAGTCTCGACAACAGCGCCTACCCCGTCAAGGTTGACGGCGAAGTACGCAACTTCAACCCCCAGGATTACATGGACCGCAAAGATGCGCGACGCATGGCGCGCTTCAGCCAGCTCTCTGTCGCCGCGGCGCGCATGGCCGTCGAGGACTCCGGTATCGCCCTCGACAAGGAAGACACGACGCGCATCGGCGTGCTTCTGGGCAACGGCAACGGCGGCTACCCGGAGACGGACGACGCCATGCGCACGATCCTTACCAAGGGCGGCAACCGGCTTGACCCGTTCTACATGTCGAAGATCCTGCCCAACATCGCCGCAGCCCAGGTCGCGATGCAGTTCAGGCTGCGCGGCTACAACAACACGGTGACCACGGCCTGCGCCGCCAGCACGCAGGCGCTCGGCGACGCCGTCAACATCATCCGCCTCGGCCGCACCGACGTCATGGTCGCCGGCGGCGGCGAGGCCGGCATCTGCGAGCTGGGACTCGCGGCGTTCCATATCATGCGCGCCCTCTCGACCCGCGAAGACGAGCCGATGAAGGCGAGCCGCCCCTTCGACCGCGACCGCGACGGCTTCGTCTGTGCCGAGGGCGCTGCCATCTTCGTCCTCGAATCGCTGGAGCATGCCCAGAAGCGGGGCGCCCGCATCATCGCGGAGCTCGCCGGCTACGGCGCGACTTCAGACGCCTATCACGTCGTCGCGCCCTGTGTCGACGGCGAAGGCGCCCAGCGGGCGATGCGTGAGGCGATCGAAGACGCTGGACTCACGCCAGACGAGATCGACTACGTCAACGCCCACGGCACCTCAACCCACGCCAACGACGAGGCCGAAACGATCGCGATCAAGGGTGTGTTTGGCCAGCGCGCCTACAGCCTGCCGATCAGCTCCACGAAGTCGATGATTGGCCACACACTCGGCGCGTCGGGCGCCATCGAGTCCGTGGCCTGCCTCAAGGCAATCGAGACCGGCATCGTGCCTCCGACGATCAACTACGAAAACCCGGACCCGGAGTGCGACCTCGACTACGTGCCCAACAAGTCGCGCAAGCTAGACAACGTGCGGGCTGTGCTGAAGAACAGCTTTGGCTTCGGCGGGCAAAACGCCTGCCTGGTCTTCAAACGCTTCGAGCCTTGACGCAGGACCCCACCAGAAATAGGCCCTTTGGCATCTGGACGCCCTGCGTTATTCAACCGATAATTCGTGTGTCATGACTGTTGGATCAGCTTCAGGGACGTAGGCACTCGGCACGAGCCGGGTGCCTCTTGTTTTAGGAGGCGTCTGTGAATTCGAGCGTCATCGGCAAGATCGAGAAGGCGAAGCGGTACGCCAGGGAGCGCGACCGCGTGCGGTTCAGCGCCCTGAGCGTGCACTTCCGCGGCGAGAACGACGAGCATGATGTCTCGTTCGCCGACGACAAGTGGCACTGCACCTGCGAGTTCTTCGCGGGGCACGGCACGTGCGCCCACTCGATGGCCCTCGAGCACTTACTGGAAGGCATGCTGCCCGCCGGAGTATCCCAGCTAACGCACGCCTGACAACGGTTCCTTGGTCTAGGTCTTCGAAGCTCGTGGGGCCTTCGGCTTCATCGCCCGGCGTTCGAGGAAGAAGTCCACCGTGCGCCGCAACCCCTCTTCCAGGCCGACCTTGGCCTGCCAGCCTGTCGCCTTGCGCAGGCGCTCTGAAGTGGCGTAAAGCGCCGGCACGTCGCCCGGGCGCTCGCCCAGGTCGTTGATTCGCAGCGGCTTATCGAGGATGTCGGTCACGGCGCTCAGCACCTCGTTGACCTTGACGCCCTTCTCGCTGCCAACGTTGAAGTAGTTGAGGCCCGTCTGCCCCAGCACCGCCACGTGCGCCAGCGCCAGGTCTTCCACATAGACGAAGTCGCGGACCTGCTCACCCTTCCAGAAGATCGGGATCGGCTCGTCCCGCAGCGCGGCCTGCACCACGTTAGGTATGAGATGTGTTTCTGGCTCACACAGCTCGTTGGGGCCGTAGGGGTTGAAGTAGCGCAGGATCGTCGCGTCGAAGCCGTGCAGCCGCTGATACACCGCCACGAAGGCTTCAGCGGAGACCTTGCTGGCGCCGTAAGGGTTCGACTGCACGCCCAGGGCATCGTCCTCGCGCAGCGGCAGACTGCGGGGCAGCCCGTACACCGTCGCCGAGGAGGAAAAAACGATCTTCCTCACGCCGGCGAGGCGCATCGACTCCAGCAGGCGCACTGTGTTGACGACGTTGTTCTCCGCGAACGCCACCGGCTGCTGCACCGAAACCGGAACCGCAACAAATGCTGCCAGGTGGATCACCACGTCGTGTCCCTTGAGCCACTCGCGCAGCTTTGCCTCCTGCTTGAGGTCGCCCTTGATCAACACGGCACCATTGGGGACCAGCTCGCGGTGCCCTGCAGAGAGGTTATCCAGGACGGTTACCTGGTGGCCGGCCTGCAGCAGCACGTTGCTGACGTGGCTGCCCAGGAATCCGGCGCCGCCGGTGACGAAGACACGCATATATCAGCATCCTAGCGCAGAAACCGGGGTTAGCCCCACGTCCTCTTGAAGCGCGATTCGCTTTAACCTTTTTGGGTGGAAGGCCGTTCTTATGTGTAGCAGCCTCTTGGCCGAGGCGTTAGTCCGTGTCTGTGTTGGACGCGAACGTATCGCGGGGATTATCATTGGGGCGTTTTCCACTACCTGGCAATAGGATGACGAGAAGCTTAACCAAGGCAGAGACCAGCTCTGACTGGGAGCCCCAGCGACAGATCGTTCAGGCCGCCCAGGCTGGCGATCTGGAAGCCATTGGCGAGCTGTACGACGCCCACATCAACCAGGTCTACCGCTACGCGCTGGCGCGCCTGGGCAACATCCAGGACGCCGAAGACGTGGTCAGCGAGATCTTCTACAAGATGCTCAACGGCCTGCCCAACTACCAGTGGCGCAAGGTTCCCTTTGCCGCCTGGCTGATGCGCATTTCGCACAACGAGGTCGTTAGCTTCACCCGACGCAACGGCCGTCGCGCTAACGACACCGAACTCCCAGAAGAGATACTCGACCGGGGTAACCGCAACGACCCAGCAGAGAACGCCGAGCGCCAGCTCGCGCTCGAAGACCTGCGCAAGGCCGTCGAGCTGCTGCCCGAGGCCCAGCGAGAGGTGATCATCCTGCGCTTCGCTTCCGGCCTCTCCGTTGCAGATACGGCCAAGGCACTCGGCAAGCAAGAGAACAACGTGAAAGTGCTCCAGCACAAGGGCATGCAGCGCCTGCAGGTTCTGATGACGCCCAAGTACCCGGAGCTGGCGCACAAGCAGTCATGAGCAAGAATCGCATCGAACAGATGCTGCAAGACTGCCTGGACGGCTACGAAGGCGGACTCACGCCGGAAGAATGCCTCTCTGCCTACAACGGCGACCGCGCCACGCTGGAGCCTTTGCTGCGCCAGGCGCTTTCACTGCGCGTGGCCTACGCCAACAGTCCCAGCGAAGAGTTCCGTGGCGAAGCCCGCGCGAAGCTGATGTTCGCGGCCGGACAGGACGTAAGCCTCGCCCTGACCAGCGAGCCAGACCCGGAGTTCGTGGCCAGCGCCCGCTCCCGGTTCCTCAATGCCGCCGGCGCCACCGCCCAGGAAGCCCTGCGCGACGTCCCGCCGCCACGGCTCGCGTTTTGGGTCAACGCCAGGCGACGTCTACTGGAGACCGCGGCAGCGCCGCGGCCCTCGCGCCGCTTCGCCATAGCCATGCGCTACGGCCTTTCGGCTGCCGTCGTCGTTATCGCCCTCGCTGTCGCGACACTGGCGCCGTTCTCTGGCAACTCGCCCCACTCCGCGGATGCGGAGTTGGCAGTGCTGGAACAGCAGATCACCAACCTGGAGAAGCAGACTTCCGCCGGGCAGCAGGTATCTGCATCAGAGCTGCTGGGCGTGACGCGCAGGCTCAACGCCATCGCTGATACTCTGGAAGACGAGCCCAGGCTGGCGCGCGCTGAGAAGCTCGAGGGCCTGGCAACACGCTCGGAAGCCCTCAGCCAGACAGGTCCGGAAAACTCCGATCTGGCCCAGGCTCAGGAAGAACTTGACGAGGCGCAGGAGAAGCTGCGCATCTTCGCGGCCTCCGTGACAGCGTTGGCTACTCAGACGACCGCCCTGGTTTCGCCGGCCGGGCTAGCTGGCTCGCCCACCGCCTCCGCCACTGAGAAGCCATCTCCAACACCGACGCGTGAACCTGTCGCCCGCGGTCAGGTACGCAAGACGCTCTCCGACGACGACACTTACGGCCTTGACTGGCTCCGGGTCAGCACCAGCAACGTCAGCTTCCTCGTGCCGGACGGCTGGCGTCTGATCAACATCAGCGAAGATGGCAACGGCGTCCTGACGCTGGATTCCCCCGTCATCGGTATCGACACGGGCGGCGAGCCCTCCGTGATCATCATCATCTCGCCCACCACCGGCAACGCCAACGTTCTGATCAAGGGCAACTCCGTGACGCTGCGTGCCGCCGGACTCAACGGCGACACCATCGCGCCGGACCTGCTCATCGCCGCCGCCGAACTCGAAGGCGTCGACAATGAAGTCGCTCTGGCGCTCCACCACTTCGTGCTCTCAATCACCGTGAGTGCGCCCTAACCAAAATTACAGGAATCCACTACTACACCAGATTCGGAAAGCAGCCGATATTACCGGATAGGCACAGGTCTGCCTGACAGGCGGCTGGGCCCTCAACTCTAGGAGGGAGAACCATGGTTCGAGTGGGATCGTCGGTGGACCAGGAGCATCACGGCGAAGAGGTGCAGGAGCCTTCCTGGACAGGCCTCATCCGCGACGCCGTTAAGGATTTTGTCGACGCAATTGGTGATTCTACGCGCCAGCTCGCGATAGCCGCAGAGCGCTTCGCCACCGATTCGCTACACCTGATAGACGACGCCACATTAAAGGCGCAGGAATCGGCTGAAAGCAGTAGCGACATGGCTGACGCTGCCCGCAAAGCCGCCGAGGAAGCCCGCAAAGCCGCCGAAGCCCTACAGGCTGCGGTCGTCGAAGCCGGTGACCAGATCCGCGAAGAGACGAAGGTCACAATCGACGAGGCGCTTGGTCAGGCCCGCGAAGCCCAGGCAGCCAGCGAGCGTACCAAGATCGAAATGCTGCAGCAGGCGGAGGAGGTCTTGCGCCGCATTGAGCACTCCAACGAAGGTGGCCAGGAAGTCGTCCGAGCCGCTCAGGCCGCCACCGAAGAAGTACGTCAGGCCGCAGAACGCGTCGCGGAGTCCGCCGGCGGCATCGATGCCGCGGTGAGCGCCGCCCAGAAGGCCTCGGAAGAAGCCCAAAGCGCCGCCCTCCGCGTCGAGCAGGCCGCAAGCGAAGTCAGCACCACCATTACCGGCACCCGCCAGTCCGCCGATGAAGCGCGCAGCATCGCTGAGCGGATGGAGCTGACCGCAAGTGACGTCAGCGCCGCAGCCGCGGCCGCCCAGCGGGCCGCTGACGAGGCCGAAAGCACGGCACGCCGAATCGAAGAGAGCGTCAGTGCGGCCGCAGCGGCAGTGGATGCCGGTCAGCGCGCTGCAGAGGATGCTCGCCAGGCAGCCGAGACCAT
Organism: uncultured Dehalococcoidia bacterium; assembly: GCA_964572535.1. GTDB lineage: Bacteria > Chloroflexota > Dehalococcoidia > DSTF01 > WHTK01 > WHTK01. Next base: position 2,117 of record CAZNHI010000090.1, on the reverse strand, counting down.
CAGGCTCAGCACCAGCGAAAGCAGCGCCGCCGCCCAAACCAGCCGGCAGGCTGCTGGCGAGGCACAGCAGGCCGCAGAGCGCATGCAGGTCACCGCAACCGAGTTCGACGGTGTGCTCAGCGCCACCCGGGCTGCTGCAGAGCAGGCACAAATTGCAGCCTCCCGCATCGACGAGACCCAGGCCAGCGTGGCCTCGGCCGTCAGCAACGCCGAGCAGGCATCTTGGTCTGCTGCTGCCGCCGCTGACCGTGCCGAGAGCGCAGCCGAGAGCGTCAGCGGGGCCGTCGAGTCCAGCCGCCAGGCCGCTGAAGAAGCGCGTCAGCTCGCCGATCAGGCAAGCAGCGTCCCGAGCCTCGGCAAGGACGCGCACACGCTGCTTGAGCGGCTCGAGGACGACTACCAGTTGCTGACCTCGCTGGTCCAGGAGTTGGCCAGCCGCATCAGTTCAGTCTCCAACTTCGCCACTGCCCAGATCGAGCCGGTGACGACGGCCGAGTCTGAAGCCGTGGTCGACGAGCTGCCGGCTGCGCAGGCGCAGGTCTACAGCGCCCCATCCTGGACGCCCGTCGTAGCCCTTGCGTACGAGCCTGTTAGTGAGCCCGTCGCCGAGAGCGAACCCGAGATGCCGGTCTGGACTCCACAGGTCGTCGCCTCTGAAGAGCAGCCGGAGGATTCAAGCGCCGCCGAAGGCGAGTGGATCGCCCCGTCGTGGTCCACCGAAGTCGCCACGACGGGCGAAGAGCCCTACAGCGCTCCCGCCGCCTACGAACCCGCCCCTGAAACACCCGCGGATGAGCCCCGCTTCACCGAGTCTGCCTGGCCTTCCCAGCCCGAAGAGTCCGAGCCCGAGACGCCTTTCTGGCATGACGTGCCGGCCGACGAGGTGGCCAGCCTGGAAACGTGGACCGCGGTTGAGGCCAGCGCGCCCGCCGCATCACAGGCAGTCGAATCAGCCGTCGAAGAGGATCAAGCCCCTCCGGAACCAGCCACCTGGGTGTCGCAGCCGGTCAGCAGTTACGAAACTGCCGAGGCGGAAGCGGCGCCCGCGTGGTCGACTTCTGGGCCTGAGTCTCCAGTCGAAGAGCCGGTTGACTCCGACGAAGAGGAGGCCGCGCCGGCCGCCGCTCCCGCCTCGGACGCCAGCCTGTTCGGCCGCGTGCAGGTCAACATCTCCCCAGTCCCGGACTTCGACCGCCTGCTCAACCTGGATAGTGCGCTGAGCCGTATCGGCAGCGTGCAGAGCGTCACCCTCGCCGACTATGCCCAGGAAGAGGTCACGTTCCGCATTGACCTGGCCAGCCCGCTTGCCGCGACTGACTTCGCGCAGCAGTTGAGCGAAGAGTCCGGGTTCACCGCCGAAGTGTCAGATTCCGACAGCAGCGCTGTGACGCTGCGACTCGGTTAAGGAGGACACGTGTCCCTAACCCTGGCGCGCAAGAAGCGCACTGCACTCTATCTGAGCATCGCCGGCCTCATGCTCATGGTCGCTGCGATCTCAACAATCTCAGCGCGTGACCCGGACGGGGTGACCCTGCGCGTGGGCATGATCCTGGTCACGGTAGGGGCAGCGATGTGGCTGCCTTGGCAGGCTTTGCTGCCCGCCGTCCTGGTTGCCTGGCTGGGACCCAACGTCGGCCGCAATCTGATGCAAGATTACTCGCTGTTCAACAACAACATGATGTGGGAGCTGCCCGGCCTCATCGGCCTGGCCGCGTTCTCCAGCTTCGCCCGAGTCTCCTTGCGAGAGCTGGAGGAAGAGCACCTGCTGCTGGGCCTCAACGGTGACGCGGCCATGGGCCTCGATCCACAGACCGGCGTTTACGAGGAGAGCCAGCTCCGCATCTCCATCGAAGCGGAGCTCTCGCGCTCACGGCGCTTCGGGCGCACGTTCTCGCTCGTACTCATCGGCATCGATGAGCTGCGCCAGCGCTTTGACTATCGAGATGAGAGAGCCTGGCAGCAGAGCTTCGCCGCAACGGCAGAGCTGCTGCTTGGAACGCGTCACAACGTCGACCGCGTCTACCGCTACGGCCCCGCCGGCTTTGCGCTGATCTTGCCAGAATCCGGCCCCAGCGACGTCAACGGCCTGGTTCGCCGGCTCCGGCGCGTTGGGCGCC
>CAZNHI010000089.1:0-7779 GCA_964572535.1 uncultured Dehalococcoidia bacterium | reverse complement strand
GGCTGGGCGCCACGCTGCTGGACGCGGGCACGAGGCGCCCGCTGATCGGCGACGAGCTGTACGCGGAAGCGCTGTCGTGAGCGAGAGGCCGGCCAGCCTGCCGGAGCTGCCGGCGGAGCCGCCGCTGCTAATCATCCTCTCCGGACCTTCGGGCGCGGGTAAGGACTCGGTACGTGAGCTGCTGATGGAGTGGGAGCCGAAGATGCACCGCGTGGTCACGGCGACGACGCGGCGTCCGCGGCCGGGCGAGGTGGAGGGGCGCGACTATCACTTCATCACGGAAGAGACATTCGACGAGATGCTGAAGACGGACGGCTTCCTGGAGCACGCCTTCGTCTACGACCACCGCAACGGCGTCCCGCGCATCGAGATCGAAGACCCGGTGGCGTTTGGGCAAGACTCGATCGCGCGTATCGACGTGCAGGGTGCGGAAACGCTGAAGCGCCTGGTGCCGCAGGCGCTACTGATTTTCATCGCGCCGCCGTCCGTAGAAGAGATGGCGCGCCGCCTGCACGACCGCGGCCACGATACGGAAGAGGAGCAGGCACGGCGCCGGGAGATCGCCCAACGGGAGATGGAGGCCGCTCGCCAGTTCGACCACGTGGTGGTGAACGAGACAGGCAGGCTGGCGGAGACGGCGCGCCGGGTCTGGGAGATCATCGCGGCGGAGAAGCGGCGGCGGGCGCCTGGCGGCGCCTGAAGACTGGGAACCCTGGAACCTTCGCAGGAGCAGTGCGTCTGGCGGCGTCCCTGGGTCGGGATGACGCCGGTGGCCGCCCATCCTGCGAGAGCCTCAGCATGAGCGGCTCTCACGCCGGTTCGATTGGGCGCTCCCATCAGCCAGATTTCAGACTCGAATCTGTAGGTGTCGGCTTCGCGGGCGAAATGATCCGCGGGGGTGCGGCGTTGTGGGTAGTGAACGGAATCGCAGTCGCCGCGCTTCACCGCAAACGGTGGGCCCGGCCAGCAGGGATGCAGCAGGATGCCGAGAATCCCCTTTACCTTTTTCACCCGCGAATCCGGTGTCGTGCGCGACCTGGGGCACGCTACGTCGCTGGGGCTGCCGGTGCTGGGCGCGATCCGCGCTCACGAGACGGAGATGGGCTCCAGTCTGCCAAACGCGAGCTACCCTGAGGCACTCGAAGCCTACCGCCGTCTGATTGAGCTGATCCGCGTACCCGACTTTCACGTCCGAGGCCGCGCGATCGTGGTGACCAGCGTTGACAGCGGCGGTGGCAAGTCAAACGTGGCGCTGAACCTGGCAACCCTTCTGGCGCGCGGCGGCAGCAAGGTGGTGCTGGTGGACGCGGACCTGCGCCTGGCGACGCGTCGCCAAGTAGGTGACGGTTCGATGTCCAGCGGCTTTGCGGGGCTCCTGGTGAACCAGCTACGCACCGCCAGCAGCGCCGTGGTTCACACCATGGAGCCGAAGCTGAAGCTACTGCCGGTGGGCAGCGTTACGGGAACGCCAGCCACCCTGCTGCGCTCGACTCGCCTGCCGCTTGTGGTGAACCAGCTGCGCGAGCTGGCCGACCACGTGATCTTCGAGGCGCCTTCGGTGCTGGTTTGGGACGAGACGCTACACCTGGTGCGCCTGGCAGATCTGACGCTGCTGGTGTTGGAGACGGGCAGGACGAGCCGCGGCGCCGCGAGACAGTCAGCCGCGAAGCTCAAGGAGGCCAACCTGGGCACTCTGGGCCTGGTCCTGAATCGCGCACCCGCCTGGGTGACCGCTCCTCGCATCGAGGAGGAAACCGTGGTGGTCAAGACGGCACCGGCCGCTCAGGCAGCGATCGAGATAGACGAGGAGCGCTCTCAGGAGCGCCTGGAGCTGGTTGTAGGGGATCTGCTGGCGGATCTGGAAGACGCCCTCAAGCTGATCCGCTCCATCCGACAAGCGGGCAGCGGGGCAGAGGCCCCGAAGCAGGAAGAAGACGCAGAACTCGCGACTATCGATAGCTAGCCCGCATAAGCGAACGAATAGCAGTGTAAGGAGACACGAAAATGGCAAAGACAGGATTTCTGGCAGCGGTAGCAGGTATCTCAGGTCTCATGACCAGCACTCAGATCGCGGCGGCTAACGGCCTCGCGGACCAGGTTGGCATCACGGCGGCTTCGGTAATCGGCCTCGGCTGGCTGGTCTTCCTGTCGGCGCTGGCGTTCGCGATCATCCTGCCGCTGATCCGCCACTAGGTCTCAATTCGATAGGGACTGTGGGGGCGCCGTCGTGAACTGGGCGGCGCTCCAGGTCCTCTAGCAGTTATCCGGACGGATGTCGCGGGGCAGGCTGACGATGTCGCCTGTGGCGATGCCGTTGCGCTGAAACCAGCCGCGGTCAACCTCCAGGCCGTAGCTGTAGGGCTGGCTGATGTTCTTGATCTCCTCCGAGAGGGGATCGAGGTCAGCGAAGGCCAGGATCTCACCGCACTCGGCGATGAATGCGACGGTCAACTCCAGACGCGTGCCCATCATCCAGAAGCCACGCGCCGGCGGTTCGAGGACGAAGAGCATTCCCGTATCGAGAGGCAGCTCCGTGCGGCCCATGAGGCCGGTCTGACGCTCCTCAGCCGTGTCGGCGATCTCGATCTCGAGATGGGCGCTGGTGCCGTTGGCGGCGATGATCGTCAGCGGCTCGCGGTCGATGGCTGACGATGAACCGCAGGTGCCGAGCATCAGGGCAACGACCAGCACGATGCCGGCGGCGACTGCTGCGATTGTGAGGGCTGCCCAGGCTGCTGTCATGGATTCGCGGGTGCCTCTAGATTACCTGTTACAGGCGTTATGGAACGTACGGACTCTATTGCATGACTTTCGTAACACCGTAACGTCCGCTGCAAGGCTACGGCATTACAGTTCCATGCCTTGACCCCCTCAATGGGCGGTCAGCATACTGCCATCGCCTGACAGTCCCGAGGACATGGCTCCGCTTGTTGCGAGGAGGGCACGTGTGACGACAGCCAATATGACCAACTACAAAAAGGAGGTCATAGAAGCTAGTAAGCAGATCGTGCAGAGCGGGATCATGACCAAGAGCCTGCACGGTAACGTGAGCCTCAAGCTGCCGGATCAGGACGCCTTCCTGCTTACCGCGGGAGGATCCTTGGCCAGCATGCAGCCGGAGAACATAGCGCTGTTCCGGCTGGACGGCAGTCTGATCGAAGGCACGGTGATGCCTGTAGGCGCCGAGATCATCCAGATGCACGGCATCGTCTACAGGCTGCGTCCCGAGGTCCAGAGCGTGATTCACACCCATTCCCCCTTCGCGACAGGTTTCGCGGTGGCTGGCAAGGCAATCCCCGGCGCCTACGAAGCGCTGGTACGCAACGGCATGGTGGACGGAGTGCCACTGGCCAAGTACGGTCCGCGCGGATCAGATCAGTCCGTCAACAACATCGCCGAGGTGCTGAGGGAGCATCAGGGCATCAAAGGCCTGCTGCTGGAGAACCATGGCGTGTTGGCCTTTGCAGACTCGCTCGGTGGCGCCGTGCGAGCCAACGTGACGATAGAAGAGGCTGCCGAAATCTGCCTCTACGCCTACGGCCTGGGCGGGCCGAAGCCGATTCCTGCTCACATGATTGAGGCTACGAACGCCCGCGCCGCTTCATTCGCCGCTTCCGGCACCTTTACCAGCGAGGCTCCAAAGAGCTGAGCTAACTGCCATTCGGCAGACCACAAAGAGACGGCGGGGCACACGGTACCGCCGTCTCTTCTTTTATCCAGTCCACGGAACGTCCGTGAGCACCCGCCGGATCAACTTATTCCGGTTTGTGTCGAAATAGCCAGCAGAAGCAAGGAGGCATTACCCGCATGCCAGGATTCCCCAAGCTGCCGCATGTCCTCAGTGGCGCATTCGTCCTCTTCGTCCTTCTCCTTTCTTTGCACGGACCGCGCAGCAAGCCGGCCGAAGCCTTAGCCAACTGCGATGTCGCCGACCTGTCGCTTGATCAGGAGGAGAAGGCGTTCCTCAAGATCATTAACGATTACCGGGCCCAGTACGGCCTGCAGGCACTCTCCGTCTCGGAGAACCTGGAGCGGTCTGCCACCTGGATGGCCAACGACATGGCGACCAGGAACTACTTCTCGCACGGCGATTCGATGGGGCGCCTGAGCCAGACACGCATCGCGGAGTGCGGCGCCACGATGGCTTCCGGAGAGAACCTGGGTGCGGGTCCCGATATCATCTCCGCGGCGCAGGCCTTCGAACTTTGGCGTACATCGCCGGGGCACAACGCCAACATGCTCTACGCCGGCTACAGGCAGATCGGCATTGCGCGGATCAGCAATCCCAGCTCGTACTACACCTACTATTGGGTAACAACCTTCGACATCCACGACGACGGCACACGCGCCGGCGGTGCTGCCGCGTACGGCGGCCCAACGCTAATCGACCCCCTGCCCGGTACATACATCGGCAGCCAGGCATACGTCTTCACCTGGACGAGGGCCCAAGGCGTGCTCGAGTACTGGCTCGACGTCGGCTCCTGCCCGGGCTGCAACGACATCTACAGCGCTTCCAGCGCTCTCGCCAGCGGCGCCATGGTCTTGAACCTGCCCAGAGACGGCCGCAATCTCTACGTTCGGCTTTCGTCGCGGACGGTCAAGGGTTGGGATTACTCGGACTACCTCTACTTTGCCGCGAGCTTCCAGTAAGCAATGCGCTTCGAGGAAGTGAGGACTGCAACTTAAGCGGAGCGTAGTTGGCTCCTGGATCGCATCCCTCCGCCGCTACCCGCGGCAAACCGCAGACTACACGAATCTCAGGAGGCATCTCGCTATGCCGCAGATACGCACGCTTCCTCGTGTGTTGTTAGGCGCGCTCGTTCTGAGTCTGGCGTTGCTGAGCGTATCAACGCTCCAGCGTGAATCCAGCATCGCCGAGGCCGCAACCAACTGCAGCGTCAGTGATTCGTTTGACAGCCAGGAGCAGGCCTTCTTGCAGCTGATCAACCAGTACCGGGCCCAGAACGGCAAGCCGGCGCTGACCGCGTCGACTAACCTCAACCGCGCCTCGGCCTGGATGGCGCAGGACATGGCCACCAAAGGCTACTTCTCGCACACGGACTCGCTGGGCCGTTCTGCGTCAGCGCGCATCGCCAACTGCGATGGCGTGCCCTACAACGGCGAGAACATCGCTGCCGGGACGACCAGAGACACGGCACAGAAGGCGTTCGACGCCTGGAAGGCATCGTCTGGTCACAACGCCAACATGCTCAACGCCTCGTACAAGCAGATCGGCATCGCGCGCTATTACGGCGCCGGTTCGCCGTACAAGTGGTACTGGGTGACCGACTTCTCGACCGCGTCTGACGGCACCAACGCCGGTGGCGGTTCCGGTGGCGGCACCACCACGCCGCCAGCACCTACGCCAACTCCCGCCGCCACGAAAGCCGTGATGACTAGTCCCGCCAACGGCTCAACGCTCCCACCGTCCGCGGTCGTGTTCCGCTGGACTGCGGTGAGCGGCGCTTCGCAGTACTACATGTACATCGGTACCTCGCCGGGCAGCAGCAACATGCTCAGCGCCTCGCTGGGCACGGGGACGGCGGTGACGGTGAGTGGCTACCCGTCCAACGGGTTGACGGTCTACGTGCGGTTATGGACACTGGCTGGCTCCAGCTGGCAGTACAACGACTACACGTACCGCTTACCGAATTAGACTCTGCAAGGCAGGAAAGGAAAGAGGCCGGTCATTCGACCGGCCTCTTTCTGTTGGACGGGCATGATGGCGGGCGGAGCCACTACCCTGGTCCCACATTTAAGCCGGGGACCCCCGTAAGCGCCCGCTACATGGGCGCGAATGGATCGCCGGATTACACGTCCACTGAAGCCACGATGGGCTTCGCCGAGCGGAAAGGATAGAGCATCTGGCCCACGAAGCCCCTGGGCGGCGCGTCGCCGATGATGCCGAACTTCTCCGGACGGCGCTCTCGCGGCATGTACGCTGTCCCGAAGATGCGGTCGTAGAAGACGAAGAGGCCGGCGAAGTTCTTGTCCAGTGCCTCTTCCTCGGCGGCGTGATGCCAGCGATGGAAGGCGGGACTGGCGACCCAGTTGCGCAGCGGTCCCAGGCTCCAGTTCACGTTCGCGTGCAGGATGATCGTGTAGAGCGTAAGGAAGGGCAGGTACGCCGCCAGCGCCACGGGCGCGAAGCCCAGCAGGAGCAGCGGCGTGGCGACCACCGCGCTGCCGATGGCATCGTTCAGCGGATGCACGCGCACGGAGGATAGCCAGTCCAGCTCCGTGGACGAGTGGTGCACCGCGTGGATGCGCCACAGCTTCGTGAAGGTGTGGAAGGCGCGGTGGTTCCAGTACGCCAGGAAGTCCGCCAGCACCAGGAAGGCGGCAAACTGCAGCAGGAAGGGCTGCCGGCCGATCAGCGTGTCGCGTTCCAAGCTGCCGCGCAGATGCTCGACGGTGATGCCCAGGCCGAGGATGCCGGCGAGCAGCAGGATCGAGCCACCCACGACGATGCCGGTGAACAGACGGCCGATAGTCGGCGTGAACAGCCACCAGACGACATCGACGAAGACTCCCGCGCGCAGGCGCTTCTGGCCTTGTACTTGTGGCCAGAGCTTTTCGACGACGCCGAATCCGAGGCTAAGCACTCCCAGAGCGACGATCAGGATCAGCAAACGTTCCATGCCAGCGATCCTACGCGTCGCCGATGGCGAAGGCATCAAGAGAGTGCTAAATGTTCCGTTAGTCGAAGAGCTCCGTGTCTTGCTCGATGACCTCTACGTCCAGACGCAGCGATTCCATGTAGGCGACGGCGCTGACGATGACCTCCGAGGCGTGAGCGCCGGAGTTGGACGCGACGGCGATCTCGAGGCCGGCGAGCTGCCAGGCGTCGTTGTGGCCCACTTCGGCGACAGAAACGTTGAAGCGATTGTGCAGCCGCTGCTGGATCGACTTGATCACCATGCGTTTGCCCTTGAGCGAGTGGTTTCCGGGCAGGCGCAGCGTTAGCCGGCAGAGGGCGACGGTCATCCGGGCGTCACGCCGGCGCTGGCGCCTCTTCGTCCTCTACGGCGTCCTCGCCCTCTTCAATGCCGCCTTCGTTCTCGCCCTCGGCGGTAGCTTCCAGGTCGATGGCGCCGTTGGAGGTGGGGAGGGGCGGCAGGTCTTCGGGCTTGCTCAGGCCGAAGTGCTCCAGGAAGCGCAAGGTGGTACCGAGCAGCGCGGGGCGGCCGGGGCCGGGAGCGCGGCCCACCTCTTCGATGAGGCCGCGGGCGATCAGCGAACCGATGGCGCCATCTGAGTTGACGCCGCGCACCTGCTCGACGCCGGCACGGGTCATGGGCTGCTTGTAGGCGATTATCGCGAGAGACTCCAGGGCGGCGCCGGAGAGGCGCTGACGGCTTTCGAGGCCGAGGAAGCGCTCGACGTAGGGCCCGGCGTCGGGGACGGTGACGAGCTGCACTGTGTCGCCGGTGCGCTGCAGGCGGGTGCCGCCCAGCGAGCAGCGGTCCTCCACTACCGTCAGCGCATCTTCGATGTCAGACGTGGGACGGCGCAGCGCCTTCGAGAGCAACGAGACGTCCACCGCCTCGTCGGCGACGAAAAGGATGCTTTCGATGATCGAGGGCAGGCGGTCCTTGTTCAGGGCGGGCAGGCGTTTGTTCATGCCTGGACGGGTTTCTCCTCTTCGGGAACGACAACAGGCGTCTCGGTCTCGATGACTGGCTCTAAGGCCGGCGCCTCTTCGGCTGCTGGCAGCGCTGCAGCGGGGCCCGGACGCACCTGGCGGCCCTTGAGGCGCAGCTCGCGGTAGTGGAGGCG
>CAZNHI010000088.1:0-7780 GCA_964572535.1 uncultured Dehalococcoidia bacterium | reverse complement strand
CGTGGGGCATCGGCTTGCAGGGCGAGCCGGGCCTGCGCATCCCCAACATGTTCGACGCAGCCGTGGACGGCACCTTCAAGGGCCTCTACATCCAGGGCGAAGACGTGGTCCAGTCAGACCCCAACACGAAGCATGTCACGGCCGGCATGGCCGCTCTGGAGTGCGTTGTCGTCCAGGACCTCTTCCTCAACGAGACCGCCAGCTACGCCCACGTTTTCCTGCCGGGCTCCACCTTCCTGGAGAAGGACGGTACTTTCACCAACGCCGAGCGCCGTCTGGGCCGCGTGCGCAAGGTGCTGCCGCCCAAGAACGGCTACGCCGATTGGGAGATCACGATGCTGATCTCCAACGCCATGGGCTACGGAATGAACTACGGCCATCCATCCGAGATCATGGACGAGATCGCCCGGCTCACTCCGACCTTCTCCGGCGTCAGCTACGAGAAGCTGGACCGCCTGGGCAGCCTGCAGTGGCCCTGCAACGATAATGCGCCGGAAGGCACGCCGGTCATGCACCAGGGGGGCTTCGTGCGGGGCAAGGGCCTGTTCATGATCACCCAGTTCGTGGCCACAGAGGAGCGCACTAACGCCCGCTTCCCGCTGCTGCTGACCACCGGCCGCATCCTCAGCCAGTACAACGTGGGTGCCCAGACGCGGCGCACTGACAACGTCCTCTGGTTCGACGAGGACGTGCTCGAGATTCACCCCTGGGACGCCGAAAACCGCGGCATCTCAGACGGCGATCTCGTGGTGTTGGCCAGCCGCGCCGGCGAGACGACGCTGCACGCGAAACTCTCGGAGCGCATGCAGCCCGGCGTCGTGTATACGACCTTCCACTTCCCCGGCACGGCCGTCAACGTGATCACGACAGAATTCGGGGACTGGGCGACCGACTGCCCGGAATACAAAGTGACCGCCGTGCAGATCAGCCGCGCCATGAAGACCTCTGACTGGCAGGAGAAGTACCAGCAGCTGCGCGAGGCGACGACGAAGATCGAGGCAGAGGCGCAGGCCTAGGCGGCATGGAAGAGCACAAGATGGTGCACAACGCGAACCAGATCGCGCAGTTCTTCGCCGCTTACTCGCACGACGAAGCAGTGGCCGGCGTTGAGGACCACCTCAAGAAATACTGGGTGCCCCGCATGCGTCGCCAGATCATCGACTACGTCGCGGCGGGCGGCGCAGACCTGCATTCCATCGCGATCGAGGCTGTGAAGCGCCTGCCCGCCCCAGCCGTCCGATAGTCTTTGCATCGGGCCGGCGCTGACTTGCTGGCGGCTCAACTTCCGGGCCTTGCGTGTGTAACGCTCGCGCAACGCTCACTCAATTATGTTGCCTCTAGAGGTAAGTGATGTTTCGCAGGGGTACTCGTCTAGACCCTACGCAGGTTAAGGATCGCCGCGGCATGGGGGGCCTTATTGGCGTCGGCGGCGGTGTCGGACTCTTGCTGCTGCTTGCCTCCGCGTTCCTCGGCGTCGATCTGACGGGCCTGGTCGACCCCAATGCGAGCGGTGGTGGGGCCGTTTCAAGCGACCTCACAACCAACTGCCAGACCGGCGCCGACGCGAACGCGTCAGAGGACTGCCGCATCGTCGGCTTCGTGAACAGCATCCAGGCATTCTGGGAACAGGAGTTTGCGCAGGGAGGCTCCCGCTATGAGGCCGCTTCTACCGTCCTGTTCAGTGGCGCCACGCAGACGGCCTGCGGCACTGCCTCGGCGCAGGTGGGGCCGTTCTACTGCCCGCCGGACCGTCAGGTGTACATTGACCTGCAGTTCTTCCAGGAACTGGAATCCCGCTTTGGGGCTAGCGGCGGACCCTTCGCGCAGGCGTACGTCCTCGCCCACGAGTACGGGCACCACGTACAGAACCTGCTCGGCATCCTCGAGCGCATTGGCAATGATCGCGAGGGTCCGACCAGCGCCGCTGTGAGAGCTGAGCTGCAGGCTGACTGCTTCGCAGGCCTCTGGGCTGCCGCCGCAGTGAATACAGGCTTCCTCGAAGCCGTCACCGCCCAGGACATCGCGGAAGCGCTGGACGCGGCGGCGGCCGTTGGTGACGACCGAATCCAGGAAGCTGCAAGCGGCGCTGTTAATCCGGAGAGCTGGACCCACGGCTCCTCGGAGCAAAGGCAACGTTGGTTCAGCCGCGGCTACGAGACTGGTTCATTCAGCCAGTGCGACACCTTCGCTGGCCCGATCTGATCTAACGCCGCGGCGCCGGCAGCTCCGGGTTGTGCCCCCCGATGATCGTCTCCATGCGAAGGCGTACCAGCTCTTCGTTGCCTTCGTGGGTTAGCACGTAGAGTCGGTTGTTCTTGATCGCTTGCAGGGCTTTGTCCGCGACGAGCGCAGGGTCCATGCCGTGCTCCTGCATCCACGCGAGCGGCCGGATGCCCAGCGCCTCCTCGGGCGGCTCAACGTCGTTGCGCAGCTCCGCCGGACGGTTGCGGTCGCCTTCGAAGATCTTCGTGTTCACGCTGTCCGGGCAAAGCACAGAGACGCCGATTGGCGCCTGGCGCTGCTTCAGCTGGATGTACAGCGACTCTGACAGCGCGACAACTGCGTGCTTCGTGATGCCGTAGCAGGCGTTCGCCAGCTGCAGTCCGGCGATTGAGCCCGTGTTAACGATGTGTGCAGGCTCGTCCTGGCGCAGCAGGATCGGCACGAAGGCGCGCACACCGTTGACCACGCCCCAGAAGTTGACGCCCACCATCCACTGCCAGTCCTTGAGCGTCGCCTCCCACAACACCCCACCCGGCCCCACGGCTCCCCCAATCACGCCGGCGTTGTTGCAGACGATGTGCACCTTGCCAAACGTAGCGAGCGCCGTTTGCGCCAGAGCGTCGACGGCCTCAGCCTTTGAGACGTCCGTGAGCACGCCGATTGCCTCCGCGCCCGACGCCCTGAGCCCCGCTACTGCCGCAGCGAGTACGGGCGCCTCGACGTCTGCCATCACCACCTTCATGCCCTCTGCGGCAAAGCGTCTCGATAGCGCCAGCCCGATGCCACTGGCCGCGCCCGTTACCACCGCTACTTTGCCCGCGAAATCGTCCATTCAAGACCTCCTTACAAATGCCGGCCAACCCGGCAGCACGAGGCCGCCGCCACGCACGCCCAGATCGCGCCGCTCGAATGATGCCAGGGCCAGCAGAGCGAACAGGGCAGCCAGGATCAGCAGCACCAGCGACTTCCACGCATCGTACGAGCCGACGAGCGTGTCGCCTCCCTCTGCGTAGTTGAACATAGACGCCCAGGCCAGCGGTTTGAGTGCATCCACCAAGGCGCCCAAGTAGTTGACAACGTAGCTGGCCACGGCTATCCCCGTGACCACGCCGGTCGCCAGCTTTCTGTCCGGAAAGATCGCGCTGCACCAGACCGCCAGGAAGCCGATTGCGAGCAGCAGAGGCACCATCTGCAGGTTGGCGAGCGCCAGCCGAGCCAACGAAACGTCCATGTCTACGAACGGAATGCTGATCAGCCAGCCGGCGTAGGTTCCGGCAGCAATCAGGATTGAGCTGAGAGTGAGGCCGGCGAGCTTGGCGAGCGCGAGCTTCCGGCGGCTCAGCGGCTGCGCCAGGAGCAGGTCCAGCGTCCCGCTTTCTTCCTCACCTGCAAGCGCGGAGGTGCCGGCCATGATTGCGAACACGACCAGCATGATCGGTGCCCAGCTGTAGAACTCGGCGGCGAGGAAGCCGGACGGACTCGTGAAGTCAGCGTCGCCGATCAGCGCCCGCATCGCCTCGGGCAGCTCGAACTCCGCCAGCTGGTCCCTGTAGCTGGGATAGATGTAGACGACGAACGCTCCCAGGAGCGACAGTCCGAGGCTGTACCAGAAGACCTGCCAGCGCAGATCGCGCACCGTCTTCAGCAGGATGCCCCGCGAGATCACTTCTGGCTGACCTGGGCCGCGGCCTCAGTTTGCTCTGCGTAGTGCGCGAGGAAGATGTCCTCCAGGCTGGCCTGCTCGGTGCGTAGGTCTTCGACGGTGTAGCGGGAGATCGCCTTGAGCAGGCTGTTAAGATTGGACCGCACCTCGAAGTGTACGACCTGGCCGTCGCGGCGCACCTCGCGAATCCCCGGCAGCTCGAACGCACCGCGCGGCACGTCCTCGGCGAACGTGACCTCGACCAGGTGTAGGGCGCGGCCCTTCAGCTCGCCCACGTCCTCGACGGCCACCATCTTGCCATTGCGAATGAATCCCACGCGGTGGCACATGCGCTCAACCTCGGGCAGGACGTGAGAGGAGAGAAAAACGGTGTGGCCCTCGCCGGCCAGCTCAAGCAGAAGGCGCGCAACCTCCGCCTGCACTAGGGGGTCGAGACCGCTAGTCGGTTCGTCGAGGACGAGGACGCGCGGACGGTGCATCATTGCCAGGACGAGTCCGAGCTTCTGCTTGTTGCCCTTCGAGTAGCTGCCGACCATCCTCGATGGGTCCAACGCCAGACGCTCACACAGCTCCTGCAAAAAGCGCCTATCGGGTGGCGTGGGGCGCAGTGAAGCGAACAGGTCGATTAGCGCCGTGCCCTTGAGATTCTCGTACAGGCGCAGGTCACCTGGCAGGTAGCCCATCGCTTCGCGGGCTCGTGGGCCGTCACGCTGGCTGTCGACGCCGAGGATACGAGCACTGCCGCTTGAAGGCCGGATCAGGTCGAAGAGGATGCGAATCGCGGTCGTCTTCCCAGCGCCGTTCGGCCCCAGGAAACCGAACACCTCGCCCTCGTTCACGCTCAGGTTGACGCCATCGAGCGCCTGCACAGGGCCGTAGCGTTTTGAGAGGTCCCTAAGCTCGATTGCTGCGCTCACCTGCTCAGGATAGCGTTAGTGCGCGGCAGCGGTAGCCGCGCACTAACGCTAGGATGGACAAACAGCGCCTGCCGGGCTGGCCCTTTCGTCTCGGTCACGGAGATCGCGTAAGCTCGCTCTGCAATGATGGAGCACCGTTCCTGGCGTAGGGGCCCCGATGGGCAGCTGCAACGGCCGCAGCGCCCCGCCTGGCCCACGTTCAGGCGCGCCGTCAAGCTACTGCTACCGCATCGGGCGCTACTGCTGGGCTACTTGGCCGCCATTGCCTTCGCGTCGCTGGTGGGGCTGGCGCCGCCGTTGCTTATTCGCCGCATCATCGACCACGCCATCCCCGACCAAGACGGCGGTCAGCTGAATCTGCTCGCCATCGCTATCGTCGCCTTCATCCTGGTTGGCGCATTCAACGGCGTCGCGCAGTCCTTCCTCGGCAACTCGATAAGCCAGAGCGTCATGTTCAACCTGCGCGACGGGCTCTACCGGCACCTCTCGTCCATGTCGATGCGCTGGTTTACGGCCAGTCGCTCCGGCGAGACGCTCTCGCGGATCAACAACGATGTCGGCGCCGTGCAGAATGTGGTCAGCGAGACGCTGGGCAGCCTTGTTGGCAACCTGATCACCCTGGCCAGCACCTTCGCGATCATGCTCGTGTTGGACTGGCGCCTCGCCCTCTTCTCCATCGCTTTCATTCCACTGTTCGTCATCCCGGCGCGCCGAGTCGGCAACGTCCAGCGCGCGCTGCAGAGCGAGACGCAGCAGCAGTTCGCGATCATGACCTCGCAGATGCAGGAGACGCTCTCGGTCAGCGGCGCCTTGCTGATGAAGACGTTCGGGCGTCAGTCAGCGGAAGCCGACCGCTTCCGTGGTGTCGCCGGACAGATACGCGACCTCAACGTCCGCCGCGCCATGGTCGGTCGCTGGTTCCAGATGGGCATGGGCCTGTTCGGCACGCTCGGCCCAGCGGTCGTCTTCTGGTACGGCGG
Organism: uncultured Dehalococcoidia bacterium; assembly: GCA_964572535.1. Classification (GTDB taxonomy): domain Bacteria; phylum Chloroflexota; class Dehalococcoidia; order DSTF01; family WHTK01; genus WHTK01. The sequence goes on along the minus strand of CAZNHI010000088.1, from coordinate 1,997 downwards.
ACATCGCGTGATCGATGGCGCGGTGTCTCTGGGCACCGTCGTCGCGATGGCGGCGCTGCTGCCGCGTGTTTTCGGGCCGATCACCTCGCTGCTCAACGCACAGGTCACGGTGCTCAGTTCCGTTGCCCTGTTTGAGCGTATCTTCGACTACCTCGACATCAAGCCCGAGATCCAGGAGAAGCCGGACGCAAAGGCCCTCGTGAATCCCCAGGGCGAGGTTGAGCTGCGAAACGTCGACTTCTCCTATATTCCCGGCCAGCAGGTGCTGCATGACGTCTCGCTGAGTGTCCCGGCCGGGCATTTTGCCGCACTGGTCGGTCCTACGGGCGCTGGCAAGACGACGATTGCCTACCTAGTGCCGCGCCTGTACGACGTCGACGCGGGCGCGCTGCTAATTGATGGCCAGGACGTGCGCAACCTGACGCTTGAGACTCTGAGCGACAACGTGGCGATGGTGAGCCAGGAGCCCTATCTGTTTCACGCCTCGATCCTGGAGAACCTGCGCTACGCGCGTCCGGACGCCACGGACGCTGAGGTAGAAGCCGCGGCGCGCACAGCTAACATCCATGAGTTCATCCGCCTGCTGCCAAATGGCTACGAGACGGTGGTCGGGGAGCGCGGCTACCGCCTTTCCGGCGGCGAAAAGCAGCGCGTCGCCATCGCCCGAGCGCTACTGAAGGATCCGGTGGTGCTCATCCTTGACGAGGCCACATCCAGCGTAGACAGCATCACGGAGCGCGCGATTCAGGAAGCGCTGGAGCACGTCACCCGCGGCCGCACCGTGCTCGCCATCGCGCACCGGCTGTCGACCGTCCTCGCGGCCGACGTTGTGTTCGTCATCGACCACGGTCGCGTCGTCGAGTCCGGCACTCACGCAGAGCTAGTCGCCGCAGAGGGCCACTACGCGCGGCTCTACGCCCAGCAGCTGATCGCGCCCGGCGTCTTGTAGTCTGGGTGCGCCCCAGGTCTGCTCACGAGGCGCCGGCGCAGCGAATCGCGTCCTTGCGCAAGCGCCGTAAGGCACGATTCAGCGAGCCTGGCTTAAACGCTACAAACAGCTGCTGCCGATTCCACAGACGGCGTGGAACAGCTGAATTACGCCGTGCATCAGCGCGGCACTGAGAAAGATGCGATACGGGACGTTGAGGAACGGGCCTATGAGCCCGCGTCGCAGCAGCGATACCTCGCTGAAGCCGGCGCGACGCAGCAAGTGCTCTGCGGTAGTCACGCCGAACAGCGTCATCCCTAGGCCCAGCACCGCGAGCCGGCGCCAGCGCGTGCTGCGGCAGGGCAGTCCGCTGAGTGCGCCGCATGCCAGCCGCGCGAATACGAGGTTGTGCAGGCCGACGAACCAGACCTTGACCGCGGAGCCGGCGGCGTGCCGGATGAAAGCGCTTCTGCCGTGACCGGTCTTCGGCCTCTGGACGGTCACAAGGTCTGGCAAGCCGCGTTCGCGGGCGTAGCAATAAACGAAGGTCGCGACCAGCGACCAGACCAGCATCGTAGCCAGGGCAATCCAAATCGAGACGAAGGCTACGAGGGTGACGAGGAGCAGCGCCGCGATTTGCGACTGGACCTCCCAGCCGACGACAAAGGCTCCGTCGCTGACGGCAAAGTGGTTGAGGGCGCCAAAGGGCGGACGGGTTCGCCAGGAAGGAACAGGTTGGGCCTGGTCCAGGACAATAGCTATGGCACGCCTCCTTGATACCGCCACCCGTACACAAGAATTATCGACCGCTCGGGCTTCGCGAAACGGGGTTTCCGTAAAAGACCTGTAAAGATGTCTTTACACTTCGAGTATCGGCTGCCTTACCCGTCTACATTAACCGATTCTTTACCGGCGTTAAGCAGGCGTTCACGCAGGAATCATAGGCTTTCCGTAGATTCACACGAGCAGTGTGCCGCCAGGCCCCGGCGGCTTGCTCTTACTGCGGCCGGCGCGAGTCAAGACTGCGACTCGCGCCGGCCTTTTATATCTAAGCCGGGGGATACCCCCG
>CAZNHI010000087.1:0-7864 GCA_964572535.1 uncultured Dehalococcoidia bacterium | reverse complement strand
CGGCTCCGAGGACTCCGCAATGGCCACCGAGCCTGAAGCGCCTCCTCCGGCCGCGACCAGCAGTTCCATGGGCACTTCGGTCTCGCCGGCGGCGAGGAGGCAGCCAATGAGCGAGCCGGGCTTCAGGGTCGTGTCGCCTGGCACGAGCTGGCGGAGCGTGCCGCCGCCGGCGGCGGGCACGTCGAACGAGACCTTTTCGGTTTCCAGTTCGAAGAGTGGCTGGCCGTCCTGCACCTCGGCGCCGTCGTCGGCGAGCCAGCGCACCAGCACGCCTTCCTCCATGGTCATGCCGACCTTGGGGAAGTAGACGGCCGTGGCCATCCGCGCCTAGCCCTCGATCAGCCGCACGGCCGCGTCGTGGATCTTGTCTGCGTTGACCAGCCACTCGCGCTCGAGCACCGGCGAGTAGGGCACCGGGCTGAACGGCGCGCCGAGCCGCATCGGGGCCGCGTCGAGGTCGTCGAAGACCTCGGCGACGAGCTGCGACGTGATTTCCGCGCCGATGCCGCCGAACTGCACCGCTTCGTGCACGGTCAGCACGCGGTGTGTCTTACGCACCGACGCCGCCAGCGTGTCGATGTCGAGCGGCTGCAGCGACCGCGGGTCCACGACCTCCAGCTCGATGCCGCGCTCCGCCGAGAGCCGCTCGGCAGCGGCGAGCGCCTCGTGCACCATGTAGGCGGTCGCGATTACGGTAGCGTCGGTGCCCTCGCGCATGACGCGCGCGACACCGATCGGCACCACGTAGTCGCCTTCGGGCACGGGCCCACGCGTCCGCGCGCAACGCTTGTGCTGGATGAAGAACACCGGGTTGTCATCGCGGATGGCTGCTGTCAGCAGGCCCTTCGCGTCCGCTCCGTTGCTCGGCATGACGACTTTCAGTCCGGGAATGTGACAGAGCAGTGCTTCGAGGGACTGCGAGTGCTGCGCGGCCATGCTCGATCCTGCGCCCGCGTTCGCGAGCACCACCAGCGGTAGACGTGCCTTGCCGCCGAACATGTACTTCATCTTCGCCATCTGGTTCAGGATCTGGTCGAAGCAGACGCCGATGAAGTCCATGAACATGATCGTAACCACCGGCCGCAGCCCGCGTGCCGCCGATCCGAGCGCCAGCCCGATGATCCCGGACTCGGCGATCGGCGTGTCCATGATCCGCTCGCTGCCGTACTTGGTGTAGATGCCCTGCGTGGCGCCGAAGACGTCGCCCCGCTGCGCAATGTCGATCCCCGCCATGAACACGTCAGGATCGCGCGCCATTTCCTCGTGCAACGCCTGGTTGATCGCCTCAAGGTACGTAATCTCCGGCATCGTTCTCTCCTAAATCGCCACTGATCGAGGGCACTTGAACCCCATGCGCCCCTTTAGCGGGGGTTCCGGGGGTGTCCCCCGGCTTTCAAAGCAACCCGTAAACCACTTCGAACCGCTCGCACAGCAACGGCATCTCCTGCGTCGGCTCCCGGCCGATCTCGCGGCACTGATTCGCGTACCAGGCGAAGACGTGCTCCCGCCACCAGGCCAGCGATCTGTCGCCCTCCCCGTAGTCGTAGGCAAACGCCTCGTCGATCTCGCCAAAGCGGCGCACGTCCAGCTCCGTCGTCCTGATCACACACACCGGCTGCCAGCTGCCGTCCAGCACGACGTGCTCAGCGCCCACCGGCCACTGTGGCTTACCCTGCGCCTCGATGTGCCAGACCAGGTCAGACGTCGCCGTCTTGATCCCGTCCAGCACCAGGTGCGCCAGCTGATCGGCCATCGCGCGGCCCGCCCCGAACTGAAACGCCTCGAAGTAGGAGCGCTGGCGTTCGCTCTCCGGCAGTGTCTGCAAATAGGCCTGCCACAGCATGTCCGCCGCCGCCTGCACCGGGTCTTTCGCCATCACTAGACTGTGTAAACATCCTTCAGCAAGTCAGCCGTGTCCGGCTGCGGGCTCGACTCCGCGAACTCGATCGCTTCCTCAATCTCCCGCCGCACCTCTTCCGTGATCCGCTCCGCGCTCTCACCGGTAAGGATCGCCTTCTGGATCAGCACGCCCCGCAGGATGTCGATCGGGTCGCGGGCGCGCCAGCGGTCAACCTCCTCCTTCGGCCTGATCTCGCGCTCCGCCCGGCCGATGTGGTCGTGGAAGCGATAAGTGTCGCACTCGATCAGCGTCGGCCCGCCACCGCTACGCGCCCGATCAACCGCCTCGCGCGCCGCCGCGTTAACGGCCAGGATGTCCTGCCCGTCCACCCGCACCCCCGGCATGCCGTAAGACGCCGCTCGAACGTAAAGCTCCGTGATCGGCGCCTGATCCTCCTGCCGCGTCCACTCGCCCCAGTGGTTGTTCTCCACGATCGTGATCAGCGGCAGCTTGTACAGCCCCGCGAAGTTCATCGATTCGTGCCAGGCGCCCTCGTTAGTGGCGCCATCGCCGCAGAACAGCACGCATACGGTGCCGTCCTTCTTGTACTTCGACGCGAAGGCCGCGCCCATCGCCATCGGCGCTCCGCCGGCCACGATGCCATTCGCGCCCAGGATGCCCAGGTCGAGGTCGGCGATGTGCATCGAGCCGCCCTTGCCGTGGCAGTAGCCCGTGGCGCGCCCGTACAACTCCGCGAACATCAGCTTCACGTCGCCACCCTTGGCGATGCAGTGCCCGTGACCCCGGTGCGTGCTGGCGATTGCGTCCGCCTTGGTCAGCTCGTTGCACACGCCAACCGCCACCGCCTCCTCACCGACGTACAGGTGCACGGCGCCGGGTATCTTCGCCTGCTCCGCCATGCGGCCCGCCGCCTCTTCGAACTCCCGGATCTTCACCATCTGCCGGAACATGTGCAGCAGAGTCTCCGAGTCCAGGCTCACGGCGGTTTCGTTCGTCGTCATGGGTCCCCCTCCGGACTGGTCGCTGAGCCGGGGGCGCAGTCCCCAGGCCCCCGCTAGCCCGCGTATCATAGCAACCCGTTAAGGACTAAAGGAGATACTCATGCGCGACTTCGAAGGCAAGGTAGCGGTGATCACAGGCGCGGCCAGCGGGCGCTAGCGCATCGGCCGGAACTCGGGGTTGAGGCGGTTGATGATGTTGTCGAAGCGGTAGCGCACGTTGTCATCCACCACGTCCAGGTGCGGGAAGATGTAGAAACGCTCTTCGAGCACCGCCTGCAGCACTCTCTCCGCTTCTTCAGATGCTGACGTGGTGTCGCGCATCTGCAGCGCGTTCGTTTCCGTCCGACCCTCATTCTGCAGTTCGGCCGGCCGATTGCGCTCGGCTTCCATGATGCGCGTATCCACGAACAACGGGCAGAGCACGCTCACGCCAACGTCCGCGCTTTGCTGCTTGAGCTGCAGCAGTAGCCCTTCGCTGAGGCTGACGACCGCGTGCTTGGTAATCGAGTAGATGCTGTTTCCCGTAACCAGGCCCGCTTGTGAGGCTGTGTTAATCACGTAGCCGGGCTCATCCTGCGCCACCATGATCGGCACAAAGCTACGCACGCCGTTGATCACGCCCCAGACGTTTACGCCGAGGATCCATTGCCAGTCCCGCAGCGTCGATTCCCACATCGGTTTCATGCCGAGGAAGACGCCGGCGTTGTTGCAGACAAGGTTGACCTTCCCGTAGGCCGCCAGCGTCTGCCGCGCCAGTTCATCGACCGACTCCGGCTTTGCGACGTCCGTGACGACGCCCATGACCTCGTACTCTTGCTGCCTCAGAGTCTGCACGGCGGCCTGCAGCGCCGTCTCTTCGATGTCTGAGAGGACGACCTTCATCCCCTCCTGCGCGAAGCGCTCCGCCATCGCCCGGCCGATACCGCTGGCCGCGCCCGTTACAACCGCTACCTTGCCCTGGAGATCACGCACGCCGTACCTCGCTTCGCCATCTAAACCCGCTGCCGACGCACCAGTGTAATTGGCCGCCTACAAATGCACGTACACCGGCATCCCGATCTCCGCGAACGCGAAGATCGCCTCCGCCTCGCCGGTGCGGATGCAGCCGTTGCTGATCCTGCCCGACGCAGCGTCGACAACCTTCCCCGTCTCGTCCTTGAGGAAGGAGTGGAAGCCGTTGTCCTTCGCCGGGTCGAAGCCGATCCAGTGACTGATGTAGGTGTTGTACGGCGCGTCGTAGGCCAGCGCCTCCGTCTTGATGTAGACGTAGAACAGCCCCGTCTGCGTCGATAGATACGCCCCGGTGTTGACTTGCTCCCCTACCGCCACCGGCCCGATCGTGCGCACAACGTTGGTGCCGTCCATCAACTGCACGGTGTAGCGCGTCACATCCACGTCGATCCACCGCCCTGTGGTGGGCTTGGCCGGCTGCGACGTCTGCGCCGCCGGCTGGCTGGTCGCCCTTGGTCCCGGAGAATTCGCCGGCTTGCCGCCGGTCTGCGGCGTCACTCGCGGCGTCACGGTCGAGACCGTCACGCTACTCACCGGCTCGACCGGCGTGCCTTCCGACGAACCGCAGCCGGTTAGCGACAGCGCCGCAAGAAACGGGATGACGAGGATAAGCGTGCGCCAGGGACGGCGGGTCGAAGCGCCAAGCATTCACTCCAAGATAAGGCCTCAGAGCGCAAAGCGCAGCCTCTGGCTCCCGCTTGACGACACGGCGTCACCGGTTACGCTTGCCTCACCCCGCCTAGTCCAGACAAGGAGACTCCTATGAACGTCGGTTTCATCGGCCTCGGCCGCATGGGCAACAACATGGCACGCAACCTCGCAGAGAAGGGCCACAAGGTCACCGTCTACGACGTCCGCCCCGACGTCGTAGCCCAGATGTCGGAAATCCCCGGCATCACCGGCGCCAAATCAATCGCTGAGGCCGTCGCCAACGCCGAGGTCGTCGGCACCTCGCTGCCCGGCCCCAAGGAGGTCGAGCCCGTCGTCATGGGCCCCGGAGGCCTCCTGGAGTCGATGAAGCCCGGCACCGCTTACATCGACCTCTCGACCAACTCCCCCACCCTCATGCGCAAGCTCCACGCCGAGTTCGCCAAGAAGGGCATCGGCATGCTCGACGCCCCGGTCTCAGGCGGCGTCACCGGCGCCGAGGCCGGCACGCTCTCGATCATGGTCGGCGGCGACAAGGACCTGTTCGAGAAGATCAAGCCCTTCCTCGCCTGCATCGGCAGCGAGGACAAGATCTACCACTGTGGCGACATCGGCGCCGGCGACGTGTGCAAGCTCTGCAACAACCTCGCTGGCATCGCCGTGCCCGTAATCTCCGCCGAGGTACTCACGTTGGGGGTCAAGGCCGGCGTCGACCTCAAGACGCTGGTCGAGGTCATCGGCGTCAGCACCGGCTCCAACCGCTGGATCACCGGCACCTTCCCCCGCACGGTCTTCCGCCGCCAGTTCGAGCCCGCCTTCTTCTCCGTCGCCCTCTCCTCCAAGGACACCCACCTCGCGCTCGACCTCGCGGAAGAGCTCGGCATCCCGATGGCCATGGGCTCGGTCGTCGGCCGCGAGTTCGACTACGTCCTCGACCAGGGCTGGGCGGAGCTCAACTTCGACGCCGTGGTGCGCGCCCAGGAAGACCGCACCGGCATCCAGCTGCAGCTCCCGGAGGACCGCATGCCCCAGCCCCCCGCCAGCGGTTGGCGCATCTAGCTCGTCAGCGGTTAAGCAGATGACCTGATTCTGACCTAAATCCGCTTACCATCCGCTGACGACAAGCGCCCCCAACGCAGTCAACCAACCTCCCAACGTCCACAGCCCCTCTCCGTCGACGGAGAGGGGCTGTGGCAGCGGGGGTGAGGTCGGACATTCCTCCGGCAGAGAGGCGGCACTTTCGATAAACTAAACGCAATTCGAGACTTCGCCTGGAAGGCAACCACGCATGCTCACCCAACCAGACAACGAGATCCTCTGTCACGTCGGCCCGGGCACCCTCATGGGCAACCTGCTGCGACGCTACTGGCTGCCGGCCCTGCTCAGCACGGAGGTTCCCGAGCCTGACAGCCCGCCCGTCCGCGTGCGCCTCCTCGGCGAGGACCTCGTCGCTTTCCGCGACACCACGGGCAAGGCGGGGCTCTTCGTCCAGGCTTGTCCCCACCGCGGCGCCTCACTCTTCTTCGGCCGTAACGAGGAAGCAGGCCTGCGCTGCGTCTACCACGGCTGGAAGTTCGACACTACCGGGGCCTGCGTCGACATGCCCTCTGAACCCGCCGAGTCCAACTTCAAGACCAAGGTGCGCGTCACCGCCTACCCCACCCACGAGTCCGGCGGGATCATCTGGACCTACATGGGTCCGCCGGAGCAGCTGCAGGCCTTCCGCAACCTCGGCTCCGACGACGTGCCCGCCGAGCGCCGGCGCGCCTCCAAGGTCATCTCCTACTGCAACTGGATGCAGGGCCTCGAAGGCAACGTGGATACTACCCACATCTCGTTCCTGCACAGCGGCAACACTCCCGCCAACCCGCGCCCCTACCCTGAAGGCGACGAGACCGACCAGCCCGGCTACCCCTCGCTGCCCATGCGCGGCTACGTCCACCGCAACGTCGGCGACCCCGAGCTGGAGGTGCAGGACACCTGGTACGGCTTCCGCTACGCCGGCATCCGCGGCACGCCCAACGGCCACCTCAACGTCCGTGTTAGCGACTTCATCATGCCCGGCTATGTCTACGTCCCCCAGCCTTACCTGCCGGTTGGCGGCGACAGCTGCATCATGATGGTCCCGCGCGACGACGACAGCTACTGGCGCTGGGGTATCGACATGAAGCCCGACATCCGCGAGTCCCAGATGGACAGCGGCAAGTACGATGTCCCCTCCTTCGGACCCGGCACCCGCGGCGCCGGGCTCGGTGGCGGCATCCTGACTCGCAACCAGTGGGCAGACAACGACTACCTGCTCGATCGCTCCGAGCAGCGCACCAACAGCTACAGCGGCATCCAGGGCATCGCCCAGCAGGACATGGCCGTCACCGAGAGCATGGGCGCGATCATGGACCGCACCCACGAGCACCTCGGCACCTCAGACAAGGCGATCATCCGCGCCCGCCGCCTGCTCATCGACGCCGCGAAGAATCTCGCGGACGGCATAGAACCGCCTGCCCTCGACCCGGCGCTGCCCTACAAAGAGATTCGCTCCGCCGAGCGCTTCATCCGTGTCACAGACGACTGGCGCCTTCTCGGCACGGACGCAGACCCCTTCGTCCAGGAGCTAAGCTCCATCGTCGGATAGACGCCGGCAGGCATATTCGGAGGTACAGGGGGCGTAGCCCCCTGACGGGGAGTGTGAGGGGTGTCCCCTCACCAATCATCAATTCCCTTTGCACCCTACTTCGGCAGGTTGGCCGCCATCCACGCGAAGCGCTCCGGCGACTGCGCCCGCAGCCCCGATAGGTCGTTGAAGTACATCGCGAAGCTGTTCGCGAAGTCCTCCAGCGGGTCGAACTTCGAAACCTCCGGCCAGGTGAACGTACCGTTGTACTGGTAGCTCAGCCGCATGTGGTCCACGGACTGCGCAATCTGCTCTCGCGTTGCCAGTACCTCCCAGCCCGTCGCGGCCAGGAAGCTCTGCATCTCGGAGTCGATCAGCACCTTCGCGTAGTGGCCGCCCGGCACGCGTCGCAGGTTGTAGGCGTGGCCCAGCTCGTGCAGGATCGTCGATACCTTCTGGCGCGGGAACATCACCAGCTCGTTGACCCCGTCGCCGGTGGAGAAGTAGTTGGCCGCGCCGCCGTAGGGCTGCTTGCCTGAGAGCGCCCTACCCTGCGAGTTCACCAGGATATGCAGCTGGCCCAGCGCGGGGTTGCCCAGCTGGCCGCGCACGCTCGCAGGCAGCGCCGCCAGCGCCGCGTCGACGTTCGCCAGGCTCTGCTCGTCCCACTCCTGTCCCTGCGTCTCGATGATGATCCCAACCGCCCGCCAGCGCTCCACCACGTTCGTCGCA
>CAZNHI010000086.1:0-7919 GCA_964572535.1 uncultured Dehalococcoidia bacterium | reverse complement strand
GGCGGCAGGCGACTCCGGCATCCTGCTGCACGAGGCGATCGGACACGGGCTGGAGGCGGACTTCAACCGCAAGAAGACCAGCAACTACTCGGACCGCATCGGACAGCTGGTGGCTTCGGAGCTGTGCAGCGTGGTGGACGACGGGACGATCGCCGACAGTCGCGGCTCGCTGAACGTGGACGACGAGGGCAACCTGCCGGGCTACAACGTGCTGATCGAAGACGGGGTGCTGCAGGCGTATTTGCAGGACAGGATCAGCTCGCAGGCGCTGGGCACAAAGCCCTCCGGCAACGGGCGCCGCGAGTCTTTCAAGCATTTCCCGATGCCGCGCATGACCAACACGTACATGCTGGGCGGGCAATCGGCGCCGGACGAGATCATCCAGGGCGTGAGCAAGGGCATCTACTGCGTGGCGTTCAGCGGCGGGCAGGTGAACATCAGTAACGGCGACTTCGTGTTCAGCGTCACCGAGGGCTACATGATTGAGGACGGCAAGGTGACGGCGCCGATCCGCAACGTGAACCTGATCGGCAACGGGCCCGACGTGCTGACCAAGGTGAGCGCCGTGGGGCACGATTTCAAGCTGAGCGACGGCCGCTGGACGTGCGGCAAGGACGGACAGTCCGTGCCGGTCGGCGTCGGGATACCTACGGTGCTGGTCGCAGGCATGACCGTTGGCGGGACGAGGATGGGATAGTCGCGCTGCGGCCTGAGGCGTGGGAAAAACGTAGGGAGGTTGCAGTACCCCAGGCTGAACCCCGGGGCATCGGAGCGATGCATTTCCACGTCTGGTTTGGAACTAAGAGGCGCAAGTGGCTGCTCGAAGGCGATGTCCTGGACGCGACGCGGGAGCTGCTGAGGACGATCGCGTCAGATAAGAGCATCAAACTCGTAGAATGCGAGGCCATCGTCGATCATGTCCACCTTCTGCTTGACCTCTCAGACAAGTCGGGGCTGCCTCGGACGATGATGCTGCTCAAGGGAGTGTCAGCGCGGCGTCTCTTTGAGCGGTTCCCTGAAATCAAGATCGACGCACAGACGGAGAGCTTCTGGCAGGCGGGGTACGGCTCAAAGATTGTTGCACCCGGAGCGATCTCAGCCACCACCCACTATATTCGCACCCAGTGGGACAGGCTCGACGGCTACGACCGAGCCACGATGCCCCGGGGTTCAGCCCGGGGTATTGCGCGAACACTACGAGAAGGAAAACCGCGATGAACGAAGACACGCTGGCGCTGGCCTCTGACATCGTCGAGAGGGCGCGACGGCTGGGGGCGGACGAGGTAGACGCGTACGTCGTGTCGTCGACGGAGTCGTCGGTGCAGGTGCGGCGGGGCGAGACGGAGCGCGTGGTCGAAGCGGGGTCGCACGCGGTGGGCATTCGCGTGATCAAGGCGAAGCGCACGGCGATCTGCTCCACGTCTGACCTGACACCCGCGGCTATCGACCAGATGGTGCGCGAGACGGTGGAGCTGGCGTCGATCTCGGAGCCGGACGAGTACGCCGGGCTGCCGGCGCGTGAGGATCTGGCGCTCGGGTCGCAGCCCAACTTGCAGCTGTACGACGAGGCGATCGAGGCGATCACGCCGGACGAAATGCGCGACTTCGCATTGCGCATGGAGACTGCGGCCTTTGATTATGACAAGCGCGTGACGAACTCGGACGGGGCGGAGATGGGCGTAGTGCGCAGCCAGGTGGCGCTGGCGAACAGCCTGGGCTTCGGTGGGTCGTACCTCGGCACGCATGCGGCGCTGTCGATCGAGGCGATGTGCGACGAGCCGGACGGCAAGAAGCGAAACGACTACTGGTTCAGCGCCGAGCGCGCCCTGCACCGGTTGGAGTCGCCTGAGGAAGTCGGTCGCAAGGCGGCGGCGCGGGCGGTCGCGAAGCTCGGCGCGCGCAAGGTGGCCACGACGGCGGTGCCGGTGATCTGGGAAGCGCCGGTGGCGCACGACCTGCTGCGCATACTCTCCCAGGCCGCGTCGGGCGAGGCGCTGTATCGGCGCTCGACCTTTCTCGCTGACCTCGAGGGACAGCAGGTGGCGTCGCCGCTGCTCAGCCTGGCGGACGAGCCGCTGCTGCCGGGGCGTCTCGGCTCGCGGCCGTTCGACGGCGAAGGCGTGACGTCGCGCCGAGTACCGCTGTTCGAGGCGGGTGTCTTCCGCAATTTTCTGTTCGACAGCTACAACGCTCGCCGGTTGGGTCGTCGCACGACGGGCGCGGCGCAGCGGGGGCTGGCTTCCGCACCGGCGCCGGGACCGACGAACCTGGTCATGGCTGCGGGCAGCCAATCTCACGAATCGTTGTACGAAGGCATCGAGGAGGGGCTGCTGCTCACCGACCTGATGGGCTTCGGCGTCAACCTGACGACGGGCGACTTCTCGCGCGGGGCGCAGGGCTTCTGGATCGAGAAGGGGCGCATCGCCTACCCGGTGACGGAGATCAACCTCTCGGGGAACCTGAAGGAGATGCTGGCGAGCATCGACGCGGTGGCGGACGACGTGATCTGGCGTGGGAGCAGCGCAGCGCCGAGCTTCCGGATGTCGAAGCTGACGGTCTCGGGGTTGTAGGCGCTGTCGTGCGGCCTAGCTCAGCCCCATGTACTCCTTGGTCCAGGCGGCGTGGCCGGCCTCGTCCAGGGCGATGGCCTGGAGGTTCTTGGGCAGAACCCTGGCTTCGAGCGGCTTCTGGTCACCGGTGTCGACGAGGTGCTTGTAGGACTCGTAAAGGGTGTTGAGGGCGGCGTAGTACGGCAAATGGCCCTGCAGGTAGAGCCGCGTGCCGAGGGCAGCGACTGCCTCGCTGTTGGCGTCCGAGGGCATGGCATTGAGCACCAGCGGCAGCGACGTCTCCTGACGCAGCCGGCGCACCTCCTCGATGCTACGCACGCCAACCAGGAAGATCGCGTCGACCCCGGTTTCGTTGCAGATGCGGACCCGGGCGGCGGTCTCGTCCATACCGGCGTCGCGCAGGGCCTGCGTGCGGCCGATGATCACGAGCTCGGGGTCGCTGCGGGCGGCGACGGCCGAGCGCAGCTTGTCGCGAAACTCGTCACGGGGTATCAGGCCGCTTTCGGGGCCGGCGTAGGGTCGCGGCAGGACGGTGTCTTCGACAGCAATTGCGGCGACGCCGGCGGTCTCCAGCTCTTCGACCGTGCGGCGGACATTCAGCGCGTTGCCGTAGCCGTGGTCGGCGTCAACCATGAAGGGCAAGTCGCTGCCGCGGGTGATCCGCCGCGCCTGATCCGCGAACTCGGTGAGGGTCATCACGACCAGGTCCGGCGCGCCAAGGACTACTGCTGAAGCGACGGATCCGGCGAACATGCCGATGCGATAGCCGGCGGCCTGGGCCAGGCGCGCGGAAGCGGCGTCGAAGATGGAGCCGGCGGGCAGCGCCTCGTTGGCGGCGAGGATGCGGCGGAAGGCACGGCGGCGTTCGCTGAAGCTTGCGAGAGGCATTCGGTTCTCCTGAGCTAGGCGGGACGGTAAGAGAGGTAGACGCTTGGTCTGCCGGGGCGCGGCTGCGCCCATTCGGCGACGCGCAGGCCGCCGACCCAAACGATACCGCGAGGCGAGACGAAGAGAGGGACGGAGTCACGAGCATCGCGGGGGACGTGGGCATCGGTGAGGAAGTCCTGCAGCTTCTTGTCCTGAGCCATGCCCAAGGGCTGGAAGCGGTCGCCGGGCAGGCGGGCGCGGACACAGAGCCAGGTGCCGGCGGCAGCGGCGTCGACTTCCGCCCACTGCCCGGACGGGGGCGAGGATGCTGACGCGGCAACCAGCAGCGGGCCGAAGTGCATCTCGCCGAGCACGTTGAGCACGGCTGCTTCGTCTGGGAGGGCGGCTGCCGTGACGTCAGCGCGAAGTTCGAGGGCGTCACGGCGCAGGCTGGCGCTGACGTTGCGCGGCAGGTCGAGGCGGTCCCCGGTCTTGCCAGCGAGGACGAGCCGCTCGATGGCCTGCAGATGGCTCTGGGTCAGCTCCCGCGCGTCGCCGACTACGGCCGCGAAGGCCAGGCGCAGGGCGTGACGCCGCGGCGAGGCGGGCCAGGCACGCAGAAGGCGCAGGGAGAGCCCCTCAGCGCCATCCTGCCGCGGCAGGAGAGCTTCTGAAGCGACGCCGCGCAGGTAGGCAGTGTCTTCGGCGGCGGCGTCTGAGAGACGGACGAGAGCGGACTCGATGCCGGGGTTGAGGTCGCGCAGCAGGGGCAGCAGCTCGTGGCGCACGCGGTTGCGGCGATATTGGGGCGAGAGGTTGGTTTCATCCTCCACAGGCGCGACGCAGGCGGCGGCGCAGTAGGCCAGCGTCTGCTCTCGGGAGAGGCGCAGGAGGGGCCGGACCAGCGTCAGGTCTGAGCCACCCAGAGGCCACGACGAGCGCGGCGTCATGCCGGCGAGGCCGTCCAGCCCGGAGCCGCGCACCAGGTGCAGCAGGACGGTCTCTGCCTGATCGGAGGCCGTGTGACCTGTGGCCACGGCGCTGAAGCTCTCGCGGGCGGCAACGGAGGCGAGGAAGGCATAGCGGGCGCGCCGGGCGGCATCCTCCAGCGAGAGGTGCTGTGAGTGCGCGAGGGCGCGGACGTCGTCTGCACCGCTGAAGCACGGGACGCCCAACGAACAGGCGAGGTCGCGGACGAAGGCCTCTTCGCGCTCGGCCGTTTCGTGACCGCGCAGGCCGTGGTCGAAGTGGGCGACGCCGAGGCTGATACGCAGGTTCTTCGCCAGGCGGGCCATGATCAAAAGCAGCGCGGTCGAGTCTGGACCGCCGGACACGGCGAGGAGGAGACGGCCGTCCGAGGACAGCAGTGCGCGATCGAGGATGAAGCGGCGGACGCCGCCCTCGATGCGCTTACGCTGCGGCTCGCCCGGAGGGCGCGTGTTCATGACAGGGCAAGTGTATCGCTTCGGTGGTCAGTAGCCGCCGAACAGGCGCTGCCACCAGGTGAGGTCGACGGTCTCTTCGCGAGGGTCGGGGCGCGGTGCTTCAACGATGACCAGCTTTTCGCCAGGCTTGACCAGGCCGAAGACGCGGCGCGCCATGAACTCCACGTACTCATCGGTGCGGAGGTAGTCGCGGATCTGCTCCAACTGGTCCTTCTGCATGCGCAGTGAATCGACCTCTTCACGCAGGCGGTTCTCGTCGTTGACCAGGCGGTAGGAGTGGAGGAAGTTGTTGCCCGCGGAGAACAGCATGTAGCCGGAGACGAGAACCGTCGCCAGTAAGAGCATGCGTCCTGGAGAAAAGAAGCGGATAACCCGCAAGTCGACCCTCGGCCCCGCGCAGCGGAGTCTAACATAAGATCAGCATAAGCAGAATAAGTTGTCTAGAAGAGGCAACACCCCTGCCTGAAGACGGGCAGCGCGCGTAACCCCAGACTCGTGGCGGGGGAGTAAACTCGGGGCGTCATGGTGCAACGAGAACAGGTTAGCTCGGGCGAGCGCCGCTGGCTGATGAAGGCTGTGCGCGAGATGTCGGGCGAGCTCTACAGGCTGCTCTCCGGCGTCAACGAGAAGGGGCTGCGCTGGCGTCCAGGGCCGCGCGAGTGGTGCCTCAAGGAAATCGCCGCGCACGTCAGGGACGCCGAAATTCTCTACCAGCGGCAGATCGAGGCGATCGCGACCAACCCGGGTTCGCGGCTACCGCACGAGGCGCTGGACGTGCTGCCGGCGGAGCGTGAGTACATCGACCAGCCGTTGCGGCACTTCCTCTACGAGTACGAGGCGGCACGCGAGGAGACGGTCTGGCTGCTGTACACGCTGGACGAAGACGACTGGCGCCGCACCGGCGTGCATCCCTACCGGGGCGAGATCTCGATCCATGACATCGCGCGGGAGCTGCACGAGCATGACCTGCAGCACCTGAACCAGGCGCGCCGCACGCGCGAGGCGTGGGACAAGCGCTCGGGGCGTCGACAGGCTCAGTAGGGAGCGTCAGGAGTCTTCGAACTCCTGGAGGCGCCGGTACTCTTCGCCGTTGTCACCCCAGATCTGGCGGTTAAATAGGTCCATTACGGCTTCGCGGTCGCTACCAGAAGCGTGCTTGAGGAAAACGTCCTCGATGCGCTTGTCTTTCAGCGATAGACGGCCGAAATCTGAGGCGGCGTAGATGTCGGCGACGGCGGCGCTGTAGGCCGCAGGGCTGATTATGTCGCGTATTTTCAGGAGGAAGAGGTCCGCGACCTGGTAGAGGCCATCGGAGGCGAACCGCTCGCCGAGCTTGAGGTCTGGGAACCGTCCTTCCAGGCGCTTGCGTGACTCGTAGAGCGAATCGACGTTTTCGCTGAAGCCGCGCCAGCCGTCCGGCGGGTCGTCGTCGAGGGTCTGCAGCGCCAGGGTGGAGTAGACGTCTGCCATGCCTTCGTTGAACCAGGATGGGCCCATAGACCAATAGGTGTGCGCCAGCTCGTGGGCCAGGACGAAAGCAGAGAGGACGCAGCAGCGGGCGATGCGGATGAAGCCGCCGTTGTTGTAGTCGTTGGTCTCGAAGGCGCCATTAATCACGGTGATCGCCTTCTCCGGCCACTCAACGCCGACCTCGGCTTCCAGGGCTGGGATCGCGGACGTGAGCAAGGCGAACTCACGCTCGGCGTCCTGGCCGGCCTCGTAGATCAGCAGCAGTTCGATTTGGCGGTTGCGTAGCTGCAGGGTCTCGTGCAGATAGAGCTTGTCGCGGACGGCCGCCCGGCTGATTGTCCTGAAACTGTCGCCTGGCTGGCCCGCGACGAAGGCCAGGCTGCGCTCAACGAACAGCGATTCGTCAGGGCTGAGGCCGTCCTTGAACCAGGCTTGCTCCTGGAACAACGCGATGAGGTCGCCGCGAGAGGACTCGTAGCGGGCGAAAGCGCGGTCTACGTCCCCGATGCCGGGGCGGTTCTGCGGCCTGCCGATGGCGAAGTCATCGAAACGTGGCGTCGCGACGGGTGCGGGCGTGGCTGACGGGCCGTCGGCGCCGCCACCGCTGCAGGCGATGAGTACGGCGGAGACCAGGGCGAGGGCGGCGAGGCGGAGATGCATCCTGATCTCAGGATACGGATTCTGAGGCCGCGGCGTAGTAGAGGAAGCCTGTACGCAGAAACCTCGCACTAGTCAGGCAGGAGGGTCACACGGCGCAATGAATTGCGCCCCTACAACTCCTCTCGCGGCCAGGGAATCGCGAAGCTCGATTTGTAGGGGCGAGATTTATCGCGCCCAAGGACGGCCCGGCTGGTAACCCGATCGCACGGCGGTGAACCCTGGATTCTCGGGATCCTCTTTCCAGTTAGACGGATCTGCCTGGATGTACGCCCGTATCCTGAGCATTTCGGCTTCGTTGCGAATGATGTGCTCGTAGTAGTTGCTTTGCCAGGCAAACCCAGTATCGCCAGCCCCACGAATGAGGCTGGTGGATGCTGCTTTGAAGGTGCGCACGATTTCTCCAAGATTCGGAGTACGGCTACTGTCGGAGGATGTTGTTGCGGGCGCAATGAACTCAGACCCCTTGATGACCAGAATCCCGTGTACGTGGTTGGGCATGATAACGAAAGCGTCCAGCGCGATTTCAACGAAGCGGTCAGGTAATGAACTCCATGTGGTTGTGGCGATTCGTCCAGAGGCGCTCAGCATCACCTCGTGCTCGATCGTTTCGCCGAGCCAGAGTTCGCGCTCGCGTGTACAGATGGTGATGAAGTAGGCGCCCTGGCGGGAGTAGTCGTAGCCCGGCATGCGGATGGAGCGGCGGTGTTGGCTGTCCGGACTGAATCTCATAACTGTGGCGCGATTCTGACTGCGAAGCGGCGCATGGCGCAATGAACTGCGCTCACCTGAGGTAAACGACTCCCCATGCTAGGATGAATCTGCATTGGATATCAGCCGCATTCGCAACTTTTCGATCATCGCCCACATAGACCACGGTAAGTCCACCCTCGCAGACCGGCTGCTGGAG
>CAZNHI010000085.1:0-7924 GCA_964572535.1 uncultured Dehalococcoidia bacterium | reverse complement strand
CGCGGGAGTAGCTCAGTGGTAGAGCACCTCCTTGCCAAGGAGGGGGTCGCGAGTTCGAATCTCGTCTCCCGCTCCAGAGACAATTAGGGCGCACGGCTCCAATTCAAAACCTGAGTAATTCTCAGGGAAGGAAGGGATTGGACGTGCGTTCTTCTATTAGCAGCTTGCATCCGCGACCCCCTAATTACATCCCTGTCGTTCGCGAAGCGGACGAGCTTCTGCTCCGCGAGTGGTGGTACGAGCCATCAGGCAGGCAGAGGAAGGGATGGCCGGGCAGAACTGCGTTACCTCATCTCCGGGAGTCTGTTAGCAAGACTAGGGCTTCAGTGGCTAGGGCCTTATACTACCGCCCGTAGTATGGGACTCACGAGTCCCGTGAGGAGAAGCTCGTGACCGGAACGTTTAGGATTGGGCGCATCTTCGGCTTCGAGATCAATGTCCACTGGAGCTGGTTTTTCATCTTCTTCCTCGTCACGGCGTCGTTCGCGACCAGCGTACTCGAGGACTCCTATCCCGAATTGACTGAGACCCAGCGCTGGGTCGTAGCCGGCTTCATTGCCCTGCTCTTCTTCTGCTCAATCCTCTTGCACGAGATATCGCACTCCGTGGTCGCCCGGCGCTACGGTATTCCGGTCCCGAGCATCACTCTGTTTGTGTTCGGCGGCGTGTCAACCCTTGGGAAAGAGCCTGACAACGCCCGCCAGGAGTTCTGGATCGCAATCGTCGGGCCACTGACCAGCATCCTTATCGCGATCGTCCTCGGCATCGCTTACTTCCCCCTCCACGAGCTGGATCACGGCGCGGCAGCGATCTCGTCAAATCTGGCCTTCATCAACCTCGCCATCGGCATCTTTAACCTGGTCCCGGGGTTCCCACTCGACGGGGGTCGCGTCCTGCGCAGCCTGTTCTGGGCGCGGAACCGCGACATCCTTGACGCCACGCGACTCGCATCACGCGTGAGCCAGGTCGTCGCCTACTTGATCATGGGAGCGGGAGTGATCCTCTTCCTCTTCCACGACCTCATAAGCGGGATCTGGCTCTTCCTGATCGGCAACTTCCTCAAGGGGGCTTCGGAGGCCAGCTACGCTCAGCTCTTCACGGATACAGTGCTGAAGGGGATACCGGTGAGCGCTGTGACGAAGCAGGACTACATCGCGATCTCCCCGGAAGTCACCCTCGACGAACTGGCTGAAGAGCACGTACTAGCAGGCCATGGCCGCTGTTTCCTGATCACGGCCGGCGAAGAACTCCTGGGTCTCATCACCCTTACCGACTTGCGCCGGACGCCGCGCGATGCATGGAGGACGACCACCGTCTATCGGGCAATGACGCCGTTCGAACAGCTAAAGACGGTTGGTTCAAAGGACGATCTCACCAAAGTGATGGCGCTGATGGCGGGTGAAGATCTGAACCAGATACCGGTCGTCGAGGGCAAGCTGGTACGCGGCCTCATCCATCGCGCCGATGTTCTGCGCTACATCCAGGTGCGTCAGGAGATCGGCGCGAGCACATGACGCGGGGCTGAACAGGTGGATGTCGCGGCCCGAGGAGAGATAGAACGTGGCGAGCGAATGTGAGGCGGTGACTCTAGACCACATCGATGAGCTTGGCATTCGAACTTAAGCGCCAGCCTGGCCAACAACCCCGAACGGCTAGCTTGGGCTGCGGAGCACTGAGGCCGCGTCTTCAGGCGCCAGCGTATTGATGCCGACGCCGGTTCCGATTTCGAAGCCTGCGGGGCGCGTTAGGCGCGGCGATAGCTGCCAGAACCAGTGCAGGCCCGGGTCTTGAAGCCAACGCTTTGGGGCAGTGTGCAAAACTAGATTGTACGGTGGGTCGCCGAAGGCAGTACGGCATCTATCGAGCAGTAAGACCAGGGCTCGCCCCAGGCCTTCGCGCAAGCCTCCGGATGCCGCCACGAATGACGGCGCGTGGTGAATGGGAACGAGAAGCATCTCGCCCGCGCTGGCTGAGGCGTACGGCGCGAACGCCACGAACCCGTCTGCCTCGAACACGATCCTGAGACCTGTATGCCGTTCCTCGCCTAGGACCGTGCAAAGTACACAACCGCCGGTCTTTCGATGAAAGCGGCGGGCAACCTGCACGCGGCGCATCACCTCTGTGGGTACGAAGTCGAGGCACACGATCTGGCTGTGAGGGTGCTCAAGGGACGTGCCGGCCTCAACACCCCTGTTCTTGAAGATCGCCACGTGACGGGTTGCGGACCGGTCATGCAGCGCCGCGAGTCTTTGCTGGAAAGCCTCAAGTAAGATTTCGACCTGATGGTGATCGCGGTCCGGCAGCTCTAGGTTGTGCAGGGGCGTCTCCACCACCACCTCATGGACTCCTGTCGCGGCGCGGGACGCGAAGATCGGTCCACTCCCGCTTCCTCGAGTCGTGCCACTCCGACTAGAGACGGCAGGAAAGCGATTCGGCACCACCCTCACGGACCACGACTGCGTAGAGGGCTCGAGCAGAGTCAGGACAGGCGGCGGCGTAGCGTCTTCGTTGCCAGCGCAGAACGGGCAGTCCGCAACGTACTCAGCCGGAGTAGCAGCGCGCTGAGGTAGCTCCTGTGCATGCGGACGCCCTCCCCGGCCCGGTGCGACGATCACCCAATCTCCCGTAAGAAGGTCACGTCGGAGCTCGGGTTGGAGTTCTTTCGCGCGAGAGCTGCTGATGCTATCCACGCTGGCCGGCCGCCAGGTACCGCTCCGGCCCCGCCGAAAACCTCGCCTTGCAGCCCTCAGAGCAGAAGTAGAAATCGAGGCCCGCGTGCGCCAGGTGCGCGGCACTCGCCTTCTCGCTGATCGCCATGCCGCAGACGGGGTCGCGGTGGCCGTCCAGCGACGTCGGTGGCCGGCTTCGCCCTTCCAGAAGGTCGCGCGCCAGCGAGAGCTCGTTCAGAAGCAGGCGCGGCAGAAGGAAGTGCTCTCTCACGCGCTGCTGCCCCGTCTCGCCCAGCCGGCGGGCGAGGTCCGGATCCTTAAGGAGTCTGAGAATTGCTGCCGCGCACTCCTCAACGCCATCGACGAGAAAACCGCCGACGCCGTCCGACATCTGCAGCGGGATGCCACCGGCGCGGCCGGCCACGACCGGCGTCTCCTTCCAGAGAGACTCCGAGACGACGAGCCCGAAGCCCTCACGGATCGACTTCTGGACGATGACATCGGAGAGGCGCTGGAAGGCATTCACTTCGATGTTCCCGACGCCGGTCAAGTTGGTGAAGACGTGGATCATGGGATCAGCTGCGCTCGCTTCCTGTACCTTTCGGTAGACTGCCCAGCCCTCGGGATCGTCCAGCGCCATTGAGCCTACAAGTGCCAGTTGCAGGTTGGGTACATCCTCCTTTGCCAGCTTGTAGGCGTCGATCACTCCGAGCGGGTCCTTCCACGGGTCAAATCGGGACACTTGCGTAATGAGGGGCCTGCTGAGGCTGATACCGATCCAGTCGAGCACCTGGCGGATAGTGCTGTCGGCGAGCGGTAGGTTCTTGGGGCTCAAGGGGTCGATCGCCGGCGGGATGATGTCGACGCGGCCGACAGGAAAATCGGGTGGCACGAAGGCGCCCATCGTGAAGATCGCAGCGTCGTAATCCGTCAGGAACTTGCGGCAG
Organism: uncultured Dehalococcoidia bacterium; assembly: GCA_964572535.1. GTDB lineage: Bacteria > Chloroflexota > Dehalococcoidia > DSTF01 > WHTK01 > WHTK01. Next base: position 4,308 of record CAZNHI010000085.1, on the reverse strand, counting down.
AAGCTCCAGATCGCGGCATTGGGCTGGCCGGTGTCGATGTGACAGCGCCAGACCCAGAGAGCGTCTTTCTTGCCGTGGAACGGTAGGAGCGCTGCCGGCTGCGGGTCGTGGACGAAGACGATATCGTACTCCTCAGTCAGCGCCGCAGCGTTGGCCTTGGCTGTCATCTGGTAGCGTTCCTGCTCCTCGGAGCTTAGGCTCACGTCAGCCCCTTGCAGGCCGTTGTGGATCTTCTTTGTGACCTCGAAGAAGGCGTTGTCGCCGCTGATGATCTTCCAGTCGGCGATCAGCCCCAGGTCGTTGTACAGGGGAACCGCCGACCGCAGAAGCTCCGAGACGCCGCCGCCGTAGGGCGTCGCATTGATGTGCGCCATCCTCACGCCGCGGAGGGCGCCAGCAACCTCTCGCAGTTGCGCCAGGATGGCCTCCGGCACTACACCGTCGTAGGAGGACAGCGACCTTTCGCCTACATCGACCGTCTGGAGCATCACTCGCGCTCCCGAAGAATGCGAGACTCGCCTCGCCAGGTTGCCGCCGAGGGTGTGCGAGCAGTGACAGAGACGGGAGGATTAGAGGACCGGAACCGATTCCGGTAGACCAGGCAGTAGAGTGAGACTACTCCTCGCTCGTCGACCTCTCTCATGAGATGTGGGCACTCCCAGCACTCGGGGTCGATCAGTTCATCGTTCTGTGGCGGGGCCCTTCTTTTGTCGGCTCTCGGGCATGTCGGCTTTTCGTCCATCTGAACATACCTACGGTTTCTTTCCATCGCCATTCTGACAATCCGGGACGACCGCCGATCAGGTCACCCTTCGACAGTGCGGTCGGCCCGTCAGGTCTCTCCTAAATCGCGCCTGATCTGGTCGAACTGGTCCTTCGTTATTTCGCCGCGGGCGTAGCGCCGCTTGGCTATCTCCAACGGTGAGTCCTCGCGAATTCCCTCGCTCGACTGCCCGCCACCGAATTTCGAGACGACGGTGACCACGGCCCAGATAATCAAACCCCAGAGAATCACAAACCAGACGCTGCCGAACAACATCCACCATCCCATGCCGTCATGACCGTCCCACACCTTCGTCCTCCATACGCCCCTTATTCGCAACTCAGCTGCGGCTGTAGCGCCGCACTGCTTCGATCACTTCGTCGAGTTTCTCTTCTTGGGAGCCGACCTGCAGCGCCTCCGCAAAGCAGAGTTCCAGGTGGCCACGTAGAAGGGTCAGCGCAAGGCTGTTAGCGGCCGACCGAAGCGACGCGATCTGCTGAAGGATATCGATGCAGTATCTGTCCTCCTCGATCATCTTCTCCAAGCCGCGCGCCTGACCCTCGATCCGTTTAATCCGGGCGAGCAGCACCTTCTTGTTTTCTCTTACAACTCGTCTTTCGTCCATCTGCCAGCCTTCCAGTGCTGACCTCAGGATCGCAGTCTGTGGGTTCCAGAGTAGGGGCCAAATGGCCCCCGCCTACGGGACCCTTAGACCCTTTTCGGGTACTACCAGGGACTATTAGCTTTGCTACTACAGGAGGTCGTAATTATGCACCAACACGGTGACCAACGAGACGGGCAGGACGATGGCATGGGCGGCATGGGCCACGGCTCAGGGCTCAAGGGCATGGCCCTCATGGTGCTCTGCTGCCTGCCCATGATTGCCATCGTGGTTCTCTTGGCAATCGGCGTCCTCAAGTAAGGAAACGCGAATTACGGCGTGAGGAGAGGAATGACATGAAGCGAAAAGGAACCAACGTCGGCATCATCGAGCGCGTCGTGCGCGTGGTAGGTGGTGGTGTCATTGCCGCCGTAGGGCTGGTCTTTTTGATCGGAGGATCATCCCTCCTGCTCTCCCTTCTGGAGGTCGCAGGGGTAGCACTGGGGCTCGATTTCGTTTACACGGGACTCACTGGCTTCTGCCCTCTGTATCGCAAGCTCGGCTTGAGCACCAATCGACACAACGTCACGGGCGCAATCTAGGCGGGTTCGGTTAATCCGCCTGCAGGAGGGCGGCCAAGGAGGTCCGCAATGAACGAAACGAGACAAGGGACAGAACACGATCACCAAGGTGGCCAAGACGGCGGTCACGAAGGCGGCATGAACGCGATGGGCCTGACGATGGCCGGGGGCACGGCACTTCTCGTAGCAATTCTCCTGGTTCCCAGCCTCGGTTGGCCGCTTGGCATCGGGGTAGCCGTCCTTGCCGGCCTGGTCATGCTGCGGATGCATGGCGGCGCCATGTGCGGCCCGGGTGGCACGACCGGCCACCGGAGGGGCGGCTGCTAACCGGAGGGCCAGATGACCACGACACCTAAATGCGCTGAGGAGGTTGAGGCCCAGCTCACCGGGCGTGACCTCTGGATTACGAGGCTCGCCCTTAATGAGCTGATGACCATCGCCACACAAGAGAAGCACATCGGTCACGATATCCGGGCTGCTCTGGCAAAGCTCCCTGAAGGGCACGAACCTGACAGCTCCGAGTGCGACTGCGAACCTGAGAGGACCAATGTTTAGGCTGCTCGGCGCTCTCGTCTTTGTAGCCATCGTCGTCGGCGTCATCGCTGCAGCAACGTGCAGTACCGGCGACGGTTCCTCGACGCCGGTCGAGCTCGACCTGACGGCGATCCGTCAACTCGCCTCGGCGGCGAGTCAAGACGCTGACAACATGGAGCGCCACGCCGCAACGATGACTGCCATCGCTACGGCGCGGCCGGATCACGCCCACTGGGCCAGCGACGCTGAAATCGCCCGGGCCAACGCTCGCTCACTGAGATTCGTTGCCGATTCCGCACGCGCTATCGATCGCGACCAGGCGGCCTTTCCCGTGACGGCGAGCGCCGTCCAGCTGGACCGGCTTCTCGGCGACGGAGTGAACCTCCAGAGCCTTGGCCAGACGATCATCGACCACGCCAACGCCATGGAGGGACACATCGACGTGATGCGTCTGCAGGCAGCAGGTGATGCCACGCTTCTGGGCGCGATTGGTGATCTCGGGCAGGACGTTCAGAGGATGAAGACGGACGGTACGGCAGCCGTGAATGCTGGAAAGGCACTTGCAGACAAGGCGCGCACCATCGCCACGAGCATCGGCGTGAAACTGGATTAGTGCAAACCTACAGCGCAGCATATCGAACTGGAGGAACACCATGAATCAGCAAGCGAAGATCATCATCGCCGCCCTGTCCGCCCTGGCCATCGTATTGGTGATCGGCCTGGCCGTCAGTCTTGCGATGGATGACGGCGACATGCACACGAACGCCGACGGCAATCACTCCATGGGCATGATGCAGTCGATGGGAAACATGGACTCTGACGCCATGCTCGAGCACATGCGGGAGGTCCTCGGCGAGGATGGCTACCAGCGCATGCTCGGCCACATGCAGGATCACCGCAACGGCGCGGCAATGCCCGGTGGGACGTCCATCGACGACATGATGCACCGGATGATGGACGGCATGATGCAACAGATGCCCGCCGACAGCGGCGGCAACATGCCCATGGCACCCCACTAGTGGCGACGGAGATCAGGCAGCCGCAGGAAGGCGCCGGCAAGCATGCGCCTCACCCGGTGAACTCGGACTCGCGCCACGACGAGAGGGCGGCACCGGGCCTGCGTCAGCTGCTCGGTCTCTCGTCCGCAGCCAAGCGCAGGCGCTACCGAGAAATCGCGTCGGCCCTCACACGCCACGGCATGGGGGTACTGAGCAACCAGCTCGGCCTCGGCTGGCTCGTGCCGTTTCAGTGGGGCCTTCTCGGCCACCCGAAGCGCAAGGAACCCTATTCGACTGGCGAGCATCTCAGGATGGCCCTCGAGGATTTGGGCACGACCGCGATCAAGCTGGGCCAGATAGCCAGCACTCGCCCGGACATCGTCCCGCCGCAGATCAGCACCGAGCTCGAAAAGCTTCGAGACCGAGTACCGCCGGTTTCCACCGACGCAATTGTGCAGATCATCGAACAGGAGCTAGGCTGCCCTGTGGACGAGGTCTTCGCGAGCTTCGAGCGGGTTCCGCTGGCCGCAGCATCGATCGGGCAGGTGCATTCAGCCGCACTGCTCGACGGTACGCAAGTCGTCGTCAAGGTAAGAAAGCCCGGAGTCGCCGAGACCGTCGCGGCGGATCTGGCGATTCTTTCGGATCTCGCTCGCCGAGCGGCTCAATCGGAACGCCTGCGCGGGCGTTACGACTTCGAGACGCTCGCCGACGAGTTCGCCTGGACTTTGCGAAGCGAGCTTGATTATGTACGCGAGGGCCAGAACGCCGATCGGCTGCGGGACATCCTCGCCGATGAACCTCGCGTCGTCATCCCGAAGATCCACTGGC
>CAZNHI010000084.1:0-7942 GCA_964572535.1 uncultured Dehalococcoidia bacterium | reverse complement strand
AGACTGCAGACTCCGACTCTAATGCTGCACTCTCGCGACTTTCCGATTATGTCAGCAGAGCAGTCGATGAAGCTCGCTGCTTTGATCCCGGGTTCCAGGATGGTCGTAATCGACGGTATCAATGGAATCGGTGATGCCACTCAAGGGCTCAAGGCCATAGCCGACTTCCTAGGGAACCTGCCGGCTGGAGGCCCGGAGGCAGACCCAGCGTCGGCGTCGGCCACACACGGCCTCTCGGCGCGGCAGAAGCAGGTGCTTCAGCTCATCGCGGAGGGCAAATCTAATAAAGAGATCGCCGCGGCGCTCGTCCTCAGCCTTCGTACCGTAGAGCGCCACGTAGCGGACCTCTACACCAAGCTCGACATCAGAAACCGGGCGGAAGCCACGGCTTTCGCGATGAACCTCCCGAATCGCCTCTGAGGCTCCTGGGTAAAAACACGCAGGATCATGCCTGCGAAGACCTACGGCGCGGCAGATAACTGCCACCAGGTTTGAGCGTTATCACGCACGCCGTTCTCGCTCCTCTCTCCTAGAGTCCAGATGCGGTGTTCCGGGTATCCAATCCTGGCCCGCCCCGTGGCGAAGCCGGCAATCACCGCCTTGTTCTGGTGATCGCCGGCCCGTCATAGGGGTGGCTCAAGGACGTCCGGGGCGAACAGGACCGCGACGCATTAGAAATCAACCGGACGAGGAGGCATACATGCAGCTGCCGACCCGAACCTAGGTCGCTCCTCTCCAGGGCCGCGAGATTGCCGGGGCGAATCTTGCGGACATCTCTGCCGCCCCATTCAGCCGAAAGGAAACGCAAATGAAGCTCAGGCTTTCACGCTACTTCGCAGCCATTCTCGGTCTCGCACTCATCGCGGGCTTCGGCGTGGCGGTTCACTCTCAGGGCACGCCGGTGGCGAACGCGGACGGCTTCGGCAGGGCCGAAGTCACGTTCACGAAGTGGGTGACCACCAGGCCCAACATGGTCGGCGTCGTCGGCGGCGACGTCGGCAACGGGACCTACGCCGGCGAGATCCTCACTCAGGACCGAACCCTCAACAACGGCAAACTCAGCCTGACCACCGCCGATTACCACTTCAACGGCAGCAAACACACATCGAACGTGCGCGTCACTCTCTACGCATGGGACAACCAGTTCGCGGTGATCAACGGAGCAGTCACCAGCGGTTGGGGCGAAGGCGCCATCGTTTACGGAATGTTCTGGGTGATCCAGTGCCCGCAGGCTGCAACGGGCGTCTGCTTCCAGGGCACGCTCTACTTCGCGGGCGTCACCCCGTAGCATCGGCCACTGTCGCTCGTTACGCAGAGGAGGCCGGGCATACGTCCGGCCTCCTCTGCTTGCCTTTCAGACAGGTCGTCGGCGGCGGCGCGCTAAAATACGCCTGCGATGGAGCCACCTCCGGTCCAGTACGTCACCACCAGCGATGGCTTCAGCATTGCCTATACGGTGAACGGCGAAGGCCCAACGCTGGTTTACATGCCGTTCGCTTTCGGGAACCTGGGCCATCAGTCGAACACTGACTGGGGCGCGGATCCTCAGCGTTCGCGACTGAGGCCGCACGTTCGTCTCGTGCGCTACAACAACCGCGGCCAGGGCCTGTCAACACGCGGCCTCGACGAGACTCACTCGCTGCAGGCTTACGAACGTGACCTGGATGCCGTCCTCGAACGCCTCCAGCCCGAGCGTGTCGTCCTCATGGGCGCCGGCCTGTCCTCGCACGTCGCGGTGCGCTATGCGGTCCACCACCCCGATCGCGTACGCGCCCTTGTGCTCTACACAACGGGCGTCACGCTACCGGCTTCGACTGGGCTATACCTCGGCCTGGCGACGAGCGACTGGGACCTCTTCCTACACACGTTCCTGAATCTCATCTCGACGAATGAGCACATCGGCCCGGAGGACCGGCGCCTGGCCGTTTCGGTCATGAAGGACATGGTGAATCAGGCGGACTGGCTGGAGTACGCGCGCGTTGCTCAGGACTCGACTGTCGAAAATGAGCTGCCGCTCTTGCAGACTCCAACGCTGGTGCTCGCGACTGGCGATACTCGCTATGCCTCGCGTGAAGGCGCCGCCGAACTTGCGTCGCTCATCCCCAACGCACGCCTCGTGTCGGTCGATCAATCGGCCACTATCGGCGCCACGGCCCAACCCGTGCTCGACTTCCTGGCCGAGCTGCCTGCGATCGAGGCTGCTTCCGTGGACGCCCACGGCCAGGCTGTGCCATCGGCCACCCATCTCTCACCACGCGAACTCGAAGTGCTGCGTCTGGTCGCCGCGGGCAAGAGCAGCCGCGAAATCGGCGAAGCGTTAGTCCTCAGCCGACGCACCGTCGAGCGCCACATCGCCAACATCTACCTCAAGACGGAGACACACGGCCGCGCGCAGGTCGCCGTCTACGCCCGCGAACGCGGCCTCTTCTGATGGAAGCGCCTCCTGTCCAGTACGTGACGACCAGCGACGGATTCAGCATTGCCTACACGGTTTGCGGCGAGGGCCCGCCGTTCGTCTTCATGCCCCGGGCATTCAACCACGTCCAGCTGCTTTGGAGCCTTGCCACGTATCGCTTCCCGCTTGAGTTGTTGGCGGCCAGGTTTCAGGTCATCTGCTACGACGGGCGGGGCCAGGGGCTGTCCACGCGCGGCCTCCCTGCCACTCACTCTCTCGATGACAATGAGCTCGACCTCAAGACCGTTGTCGAGAAACTGCGGCTCGATCGGTTCGTGCTGTTTGGCCCCGTCATTTCCGGCGGTGTGGCAATTCAATACGCAGTCAAGCACCCAGATCGCCTGGACGCGCTGATCCTCTGGAACCCCCTGATCGGCGACCCAGCGCTCGATTCGCCGGTATCAATTGGCCTCGACCTTCCGGTGCAGAATTGGGAACTCTTCTTGGAGATCTACGCCGGCTTCGTCTACCCACTTGAAGAGGCGTCTATCGCAAAGCGTCTGCTGCAAGAATCGGTAACTCAAGCGGATCGGGTCGATGTATTTACGGCCCGACGTCGAACTAAAACGGAGGCGATTGCAGCCGAGATACGCGTTCCGACACTGATTCTCGCCCCGAGGGGCGGCAGCTGGGCGCTTGCCGCTGAAAAGGCGAGCAAACGCTATGCTGCAACGATCCCGAATGCTCAGCTGGCGCTGTTTGATGACCTCGGCGGAGGCCTCTTCCTTCCTGGTCCTGCAACACCGCCCGCGATTCTGGTGATCGACGATTTCCTTAGCAGGCTATCAACTCGTACTGACATGTCTCACGATGGTACGGTTGTGTCGGAGCCTGGTCTCTCGACTCGTGAGCTCGAGGTGCTACGTCTCGTGGCGGCGGGCAAGAGCAGCCGGGAGATCGGCGAAGAGCTGGTGCTCAGCCGGCGCACCGTCGAGCGCCACATCGCCAACATCTACCTCAAGACGGAGACCCACGGCCGCGCGCAACTGGCGACCTACGCTCTGCGTAACGGACTCACTTAGCCCTATCTGGCTCCGGCCTGACTACGTAATCTGCGCCACGAACGCTCCTCTGCGCCCCGAAAAGACCGCCCGAAGTTGAGCAACTTTACCGAAGCAGCGGCGGTCTGCGCTCCCTAGTCTCTTAGCTACCGGGTGATTCGCCGAGTGCCAAGGTCCAAGCCCGGGCCATCCGGCGGACACCCGGCTTCGACTGAGACGAGGGAGGCGTACATGAACCAACCCAGGACGACTTAGTTCCAGACAAACAGGTCATCAGGATCACCAGGGCCGATTCTGTGACACGACTCCCACGCCCCGATAGCAGCAAAGGAAACGCAATTGAAGCTCAGGTTTACAGGCTATATCGCAGCGATTCTCGGACTCGCGCTCGTCGCGGGCATCGGCGTGGCGACGCACTCCCAGGGGACGCCCGTCGCGTCCGCCGACGGCTTCGGCCGGACGGAAGTCACCTTCACCAAGTGGATATCGACCTACCCGAACATGACGGGCACCGTGGGCGGCGACGTTGGCAACGGCACCTATGCCGGCGAGATCATCACCCGTGACCCGACGCTCGGTGGCGGCAAGATCACCCTGATTACGGCCGATTACCACCTTAACGGCAGTGCGCACTCGTCCAACGCCCGCATGACAATCTGGCAGTTCGATAACCAGTTCGCCGTACTTAGCGGCGCCGTCACCAGTGGCTGGCGACAGGGCGCCACGGTCTTCGGCGTATACAGGGTCATCCAGTGCACCCAGGCCGCAAGTGGCACCTGCTTCCAGGGCACGCTCTACTTCGTCGGCGGCACCCCCTAGCCGCGATAGCGCTCCCGCCAATCACACAGAGGAGGCCGGGTTCGCCCGGCCTCCTCTGTTTGCGGCGGATCACGGCGTCTACGCAACGCGCTAAACTGCGGCGTGGTAGACGCGCCGCCCGTTCAATACGTCACGACCGGCGATGGCTACAGCATCGCTTACGCCGTCAGTGGCTCTGGCACCCCATTCCTCTTCCTGCCCGGTGCTTACGAGCACGTTCAGCTGGCCTGGCAGTTCCCGGGACTTCAGCCCTGGCTCGAGAAGTTGTCCACGCGATTCCAACTAATTCAGACTGACGAACGCGGCGCCGGCATGTCATCGCGCGGTCTACGCGAAGACCACGCGATGGAGGACTACCAGCTCGACCTCGAAGCCGTCGTGGATCACTTGAACCTGGACCGTTTCATCATCTTCGGTTCAATTGTCAGAGGCCACACCGCAGTGCAGTACGCCCTCAATCATCCTGATAGGGTGTCGGCTCTCATCCTCGGCCCGATAACAATCACGCAGCCTGCGTACAGACCAACCTTCTTCGCTGCACTTCCCGCCGAGGATTGGGACCTCTTTCTCAACAGCCTGGTTTCCTCGTCCGCCTCACTCAGGTCGGACAACGCAGAAGACCAGCGCAGGACTGTCGATCTCCTGAAGCAGGCGTGGGATCAACATGATTTCGTCCTTCGGATGCGATCCCGCTTGCTGACAGTCGGGACGGGTGTATGGCAGGAGCGCCTTGCGCGGCTTCAGACGCCAACGCTTTTGCTCCAACCACGCGAATACAGAGTTACGGACGCCCGGGAGGCAATGGAGGTTGCGCGGCTCGCGAGGGCCACCCTGAAAGTCATCGACGGGTCGTCAGCCTGGGGCGACCCGGAACAAGGCATTCGCGCGATTGAGTCCTTTCTTGCCACGCTACCCGAAGCCGCCGCGCGAGAGCCTCCACCCATGCATCATTTCTCCGAGCGCGAGCTCGAAGTCCTGCGCCTCATCGCCGCAGGCAAGAGCAACCGCGAGATCGCGGAGGCCCTCGTGCTCAGCCTGCGCACGGTGGAGCGGCACATCGCCAACATCTACCTCAAAGCCGACCTTCACACGAAAGCGCAGGCGACCGCCTACGCCCATCGCCACCAGCTGATCCGAACCTGACGCCTGCGTAGTCCCCGCCACTCCCGGCCTCATAGCCGCCCCCAAGATGCGTAATCGGGCGCATGAAGGTGTCCCAGCGCCCCTCGTACTCTCCCTGTACCGGCTGATTCGCCGGACGACAAGGCGCCCGCTGAGGCGCCCGGCGGACAGCCGGTTCTAAGGGAGGCATCGATGCGGCAACCAAACAGGGCGTGACCAGCCCCATAACCTCCCGAACTCCCTTACGTGGCGTTCCACGAGATTCCGGGGCGGATATTACTGGCATCTATTACCGCCCCCATAGCAACAAAGGAAACGAAATTGAAGCTCAGGCTTTCAGGCTACGTCTCAGCGATTCTCGGGCTCGCGTTACTCTCCGGCTTCGGGGTCGCCATTCACTCGCAGGGGACGCCGGTGGCATCGGCAGACGGCTTCGGCAGGACCGACATCACATTCACGAAATGGTTCACCACCCCGCCCAACATGGTCGGCGTCGTCGGTGGCGATGTCGGCAACGGCACCCTCGCCGTCGAGATCCTCGGGGCAGAGCCGTTTGCTAACGGCAAGATCGTTAAGCTCACAGCCGATCATCACGTTAACGGCAGCGCGCACTCCTCCAACGTCCGCCTCACCGCCTGGATGTTCGATAACCAGTTCGGCATCATCTACGGCTCCGTTACCAGCGGCTGGCGCCAGGGCGGGACCGTGCACGGCACCTTCAAGGTGATTCAGTGCACCCAGGCCGCCGACGGGATCTGCTTCCAGGGCAACTACTACATCTCCGGCGGCACCCCGTAGCATCGGCCACTGTCGCTTGTTACGCAGGAGGCCGGGCATACGTCCGGCCTCCTCTGCTTTCTTCACACCTTAAGAGCCTAAATCCCCTGGCTGGAGTATCCCCCGTCCACCGGTATCGTCGTGCCCGTTATGTAATCCGACGCCGCGCTCGCCAGAAACACGGCAATGCCTGCAAAGTCGTCACCTACACCCCACTTGCCCGCCGGCAGTCGCGCTGTTATGCGCTCGTACAGGTCAGGCAAGGCGTGACTCGTGATCGCCGCCGTCAGGTCCGTCTCGATCCAGCCCGGCAGCACGGCGTTGACCTGGATGTTATCCGGCGCCCACGCCGCCGCCAGCGACTTCGTCAGCTGCACCACCCCGCCCTTCGAAGCCGCGTAACCCGCCGCCACCGGCGACCCGAAAATCGACATCATCGAGCCGACGTTGATGATCTTGCCGCCGCCCTGCGCCTTCAGGTGCGGGTACGCCGCCTTGCAGCACGTGAAGGTGCCCGTCAGGTTCGTTTCCAACACCCGGTACCACTCATCCATCGAGATGTCCTGCGGCGGCTTGCGCACGGACGTCCCCGCGTTGTTGACCACGATGTCCAGGCGTCCCCAGAGCGCCGCCGCTGTCTCGACCATCGCGTTGACCGACGCCTCGTCCGAGACATCGACCTCGACGAACTCGGCCCGCGCGCCAAGCCCCTCCAGCTCCGCAATCGCCACGTCCGCTTTCCCACGGTCACGCGCGGCGATCACGATCGACGCGCCCGCCGCGGCCAGCCCCTTCGCCATGCCCAGCCCGATGCCGCCGTTGCCGCCCGTGACGACAGCTACCTTCCCCGTAAGGTCAAACAGGTCCATCCGAACCTAGCCTCGCAATACCCCTAAGCGGCGGCTGTCGCAACAACCCCATCCACTCATCCGCTCAACATCGGCTGACAGACCTCTCAGTGGATCGGCGAGAACGCCGCTGGATACAGGTAACGGACCTCCTGGTTAATCGGCCGCACCTCCGCGTGCGGCGGCCAGACGCCGGCCTTGCGGAACTCGGCGCGCACCTCTTCCCGATGCGCAAAACTGTGGTACGGAAACAGCTGGTACAGCCGGTTCAGGTTGCCCTGCGCCGCCGCGAACATCCCCGCTACCGGATAGATACCGTCGCGCCCGGGCAACGCCTCGTTGAACGCCGTGACGGCCTTGCCCATGTCGCCCGGAGCGTAGGTGTAGATGCGCAGCTCGTAGACCTCGCCCCATTGCTGCGGCTCGCCCCACGGCTTCATGTTCGCCACCGGGTCCAGGATGTCCACCTGCTGCGACATCAGCAGTTCCCCGGCTTGCGGTGGCCATTTGCCGCTCGCATCCTTCGACGCAGCAGCCCGGATATCAGCGCGCTGCTGCAGGTCTTCGTACGGCCAGATGTGGATCACCTGGTTCAGCGGCCCGATTTCCGTGTGCCACATGCCGCCCATCTTGGAGTAGTTCTGGCGCACCGCGTACGCTTCGCCAAAGCGCTTTTCGTACTCCGCCACCTTGTTGGGCAGCGCGGTGTAGGTCCGCATCTCGTAAATCACGTCGTTGCTCCCGCCTGAAATCTGACTCTGCCTGCCAACCGCGCGATTATAAGCGGTCGCAGGCAAGCGAATGCTATCCTTCCCCCTGCCTCCGCTTTCCCGCAGCACGCTCACTGCGCCCCATCAGCGGGGTCCGGCGTGTCCCCGGCTTTTAACACCAGAGGTCCTACATGAAAGTCACCAGCTTCG
>CAZNHI010000083.1:0-8020 GCA_964572535.1 uncultured Dehalococcoidia bacterium | reverse complement strand
GATGCGCGCGCGCTCGTCGTAGAGGATCTGGTCGGTCAGCGTGGTGGCGCTGACGTTCTCCATGCCGCCGAAGATGAAGTCCTGCACCACAACCTGGGCGTACTTGGCATACGGATAGCGAATGCCGGTGCGCTCTGAGAACAGCTTCATCATGTCGGCGGTGTTGCGGGCCATGACGCGACCGTCTGCTTCGCGGCCCACGGGCACGTAGGTCAGGATCGGGATGCCGTCCCACTCGTCTTTGAGCTCGCTGTATTCGCCGGCGACGACGCTGGTCAGGTAGACGACGTGCGGCACGTCCTGGTGCCAATGGTACGTCCGCATCCCCGGCTCCGGCCCCGCCTCGATGCCGCGCAGTTCGCCGTTTGCGATAACCATGAACGGTTCGCGCACGCCGGCGTGGATCTCGGTCGTCGCCATCTCGTTGGGGTAGTCGTAGCAGGGGAACCAGTGACGCGAGTCCTCGTCCTCACCCTGCGTCCAGGCTTCGAGGCGCTTCCAGGGGTAGTTGCCGTCCGGGCCAATGAAGTACAGGCCGCGCCGAGGGCTGCCTGAGAACTCGACCGAGACGGTCTCCTCCTCGCCGGTGTTGCGCGGAGCCGCCAGCTCGATGCGCAGGCGGCCGTCCGCCAGGCTGTGCTTCAGCTCCGTCCCGTTAGCCGCGCGTACTGAGCCGATGTCCAACTCGACGGCGTCGAGGTCGAACGACGTGAGGCCGTCATTGAGGGGCGTGAACGTATGGGAAACGCGACCCGTGATCCGCTTGTTATCCAGATCGAGGCTGATCTCCAGCTTCACGTGCTTGATATCGACAACGCGGTCGCGCGGGTACTTTGGTTTGTCGCCGGGCAGCGGGAAGAGCCCGTCCGCCGCCAAGGATTCTTGCTCCCCGTATCCACGGCAACTCAGTCGAGACTCCAACCGGTAGTCTTCGATCCCCATCTAACCTCCCCAGTCCAGTAGCGTATTTGTGCTGTCTAGATATTCGTTCCGCGCGTTTCCGATCATGAACGGGGTGGGCCTAATCAGCGTCGCTGACCAGCTGGCGCAGGATTTCCCTCAGACGTGGCGTCTCGCGCAACGCCTTGCGCAGTCCCGCGATCTCCGCCTCGCCCACCATCAGCGGCGATCGCTGGAACATGCCACGGTGGTTGTAGCTGCAGAAGCGCAGGCTGTGGCTGCCCTGCGCTTCGCCCTCGGTGTAGACCATGAGCTGGATCGTCGGTTCGTGGTACTCGCTGCTAAACGAGGCCTCTTCGACGATTTCGCCGCTCCCCCAGTGCATCTCAAACGGGCGCGGCAGCTTGCGCGGTGGCGCCATGTTCTATCTCCCTTTACGATCTGTCCGGCGATTCAGGCCCGCTTGCGTTGGCGGGGCAGTGCGTCCCCAGCTTCGAAACCGCAGGCCCTATTCGGCCCTTTAGCAGGGGTCTGGGGGTGTCCCCCAGCTTCAATGTCCTATGCCCGCCGCCTGCAGAATCGCAGGGATGCGGGACTCCCAGCCGATCGCCATGATGTGCACGCCCTGGCACATGCCCTTGATCTCCGCGATGATCCGGCCGCCGATCTCGATCGATTTGGCGGACTTGTCCTCCGCTGCGTCCAGCTCCGCGAGCAGCCCGTCCGGCACATGCACACCGGGCAACGACTGGTTCAGGCGGCGCGCCATGTCTCCGGACTTGAGGATGATGAAGCCCGCCAGCACCGGCTTGCCGAGCGCCTTCGCGCGGTCCATGAACTTCGCGAATACCTCCGGTTCGTACACCGCCTGGGTCTGAAAGAACTCGGCTCCTTCGTTGACCTTCTCCTCCATGCGCGCGATCTCTTTGTCGAGGTCGGGTGCACCTGGGTTGCAGACGGCGCCGATGGTGTAGTGGGGCGAGCCCTTGAGTTGCTTGCCCATGAAGTCGGTGCCGTTGTTCATCGACTTGGCGGCCTTGAGCAGCGCGATCGTGTCAAAGTCGAACACCGGCTTCGCGTCGGGGTGGTCGCCCGCGCCCGGCGGGTCGCCGCCCATGCAGACAATGGTGCTGACGCCGAGCGATGCGGCCGCCAACATGTCGCCCTGGATGGCAATGCGGTTGCGGTCGCGGCCTGTGAGCTGGACGATCGGTTCGAAGCCTGCCTGCTTCAGCGCGACAGCGGCGCCCAGCGGGGCCATGGTCATCACGGCGCTGGCAGAGTCGGTAAGGTTGAAGGCGTCGATGCAGCCGCGCAGCGATTCGGCCTTCTTCAGCAGGTCCGTCAGGTCTGTGCCTTTCGGGGGATTGAGCTCCGCGGTAACGAGGAAGCGTCCGCTGCTCAGGGACTCAGCGAAGCTCGACATAAGACCTCCTTGGGCGTTCGACACAGGGCCTGGACGAGGTAACGCGGGTGGGGCAGAGATGTCCGTTAGCGTGCGGATCATACAACGCCGGCAGGGCCCGATCTATGAGTGGTGAGGCGCTTCCGGCGTAGCTTTGACCGTCTAGATCAGCGCATGCTAGAGTGAAATAGCCTTAACGAGTGGCTCCGGTCCTGAGATCGGAGCTTTCTTCCGTAAAGAGCATGGTGGGCGTCGCCTAGCGGTTAAGGCGCCAGGTTGTGGCCCTGGAGATCGGGGGTTCGAATCCCCTCGCCCACCCCACAAATAACCCCCCGGGCGGCAGCCATGAACGATGAAGCAGCATCCTCAGAAGCGCAGGCAGCAATTGATCCGGCGCGGGCGCCTGAGCCACGCCTGGCAACTACTGGCGCCGGACTGCCGCCCTGGCTGCCGTTCGCGGCCCTCGCGGTCGTACCGGCGTTAGTCGTGGGTATCCTGGTTTACGCTCTGGCGGGCGGTGATAGCGGCGGTGGCGGCGGCGGTTACACGGCCGGTGTCGTCGATGGCTTCCTGCGCCTCGAACCCAGCGCCGACCAGACTGTTGAGTCCTTCAAGGGTCGCCTGCCTCCGGACCTGCCGTCTGAGGTCCCGGTCTACCGCAACGCCAGGCCCGTGGTCTCGTATGCCATCGTCACGCCGGAGGGCACGAACTACTTCTCCGTGCTCACGACATCGGCGTCGGCCGATGACGTATTTGATTTCTTCAGCGAAGCCCTGGACGACGACCCCTGGCAGGTCGAGGTTGGCCAGTCGAGCAATGAGGGCGTCGGCATCCGTTTCTCGCGGCCGGACAATGCCGACGTTTCCGGGATCATCACCATCCATCATTCTGAGCTTGACGACATTACGTCGATCTTCCTGACCTACGAAGACGTCTCGGCGGCCCTGACGCCGGGTACGGGGACGGTGCCCTTCGCCGTGGGCGCCAGCCGGCCGCTGCCGCCGGGGTTCCCGTCTGACGTCCCGGTCTACGCCCAGGACAAGGGCACCATTGTCCTGGACACCTACTTCGAGCGCGCTCAGGGCGGCCAGTTCTTTGCCGTGACCTTCCTGACCAAGGACTCGCAGGACGACGTGATCGGCTACTACACGGATGAATTCGGCGGCCGCGGCTGGACGGCCACCGACACGTCGCCTGGCGGCACGAGCTTCGAGGTCAGCATTGAGTTCGCCGACAAGGAGCAGACGCTGTCCGGTTCTGTCAGCGCCGACTCCTTCGAGGACGACGCTGCCTTCACAAAGGTGGAGTTGGTGGTCCAGGTAACCTCCGGGCGCAACCGCGGCAACTGAGCCGGCCTTTACAGCCCTCGCGACGCGGGAAATACTACTTTAGAGGGGCTTTGGGGTTTCCCCATGTTGGTGCCGGGGCTTGGGGCTTCCCATGTTGATATCAGGGCGCTCGTAGCTCAGCGGATAGAGCACTGGTCTTCGGAACCAGGTGTCGGGGGTTCGAATCCCTCCGAGCGCGCCACTCCACACTTCTTTTCGTACCAATGAGCGCCGGCCAGTCCCCATTCATTCGGCCTAGCCTCCCGAACCGCTGGCCATCCGGTGACCGATACCCGTTCGATTATCTCGGCAACCTCGCGGCCCAAGCCTGGCGTGACCTGTCGCACCGCTACGCATGGTGCATCAGGTCTTTCGGTGGCCTGCTACCGCTGTATCGGGATGGTCAGACGGCGCCTGCAAATGCAGGTCCTGTCTGCGTCACGTTCTGGAGTGCACCGCAAGCGGCGAGTTCTTCCAGCTCTAAAGATCAGATTGGGAACCGCCGATCCTTACAAGAGACTGAGACTGCTGCTCAGCAAGCTCTCAGCTACCGGACTTGCTCACTGGACCCTGCGCGCCGAGGTCCAAGGAGAGTATGGAAACCTATCCTCCCCGCCACATCAGCGAACTCCTTGGGCAGATAGATCACAGCGTGCTCATCACCGACCTCAGTGGCCACATCCTCTACGTAAATCCTGCCTTCGAGCGGACTTCCGGTTACACGCAGGCTGAAGTTCTAGGGAAGACGCCGAGGATTCTCAAGTCCGGCGTTCACTCCGAGGAGCTCTATCGCGAGCTATGGGCCACTCTTCTGGCGGGCAAGTCATTCGAGTACGAGTTCACCAACCGCAAGAAGAGTGGCGAACTGCACGAGGAGAAGGTCTGGATTACGCCGATCCGTGACGAAACCGGCAAGCTCGCTCGCTTCCTGGCTTTGCGTCGTACGCAAGAGACGTCGACCAGAAGCTATGACTTGTTCACGGTCCTCGCGGAGGGCTCGCCCGCAGGCGTTTACATGCGCCGGGACGATAGTGTTGTCTTTGCCAACGGTCAGTACGAGGAGCTCACCGGTCTTGGCTCCAAGCAGCTGGTGGGAAAGAAATGGTGGCAGCTCATCCCATCTGAGGATCGTCGAGCAGCTCGCAGGGACAGCGCAGCTATGCTGGCGAATCGCCGAGATGAACCCTACGAGTACAAAATCGTCCGTCGCGACGGCAGCACGCGCTGGCTTCTGGAGAGTGTTCGCCGCGTTGAATTGCGTGGCATAGACAGCACGCCGACGGTCTACGAGGCCGCAACCGTCGTCGATATCACCCAACGCAAGGCGGCCGAAGAGAGCCTGCAGGAGTCCCTCTCCCTCTACACCGCAACCGTCGAAGCGACATCAGACGCGCTAATCGTCACAAGCCTCGACAGACGAGTGGTCCATGCGAATCGAAGGTTCCGCGACCTCTGGAGCGTTGGTCCGATTGAGGAGGGTTCGAGCTCTGAAGTGGTCCTAGAGGGCATGCTCTCTCAGCTTTTGGAGCCGGAACTGATCGCGCGGTTCTCCGAGGAAATACGGACTACCGACCGGGAGGCTCACAAGCGCGTCGATCTGATCGACGGACGGGTACTCCTGCTTTCGACCAGGCCGCACTATCTGCGCGGGGTTGTTGCGGGCAGAGTCTGGAGCTGGCTCGACATCACGGAGCCCGTCTACAACGACGCGAGGCTTCGCCGCCTGGCCAACTACGATTCCCTGACGGGGCTGTTCAACCGCCGGCGCTTCCAGGAGAGGCTTGAGGAGAGCATCGAGCTAGAGCTGGCCACCGGCGGTTCGGGCGCGCTTCTCCTGATGGATGTGGACCAGTTCAAAGACATCAATGACACGTTGGGACACGAAGAAGGAGACGCCGCACTGGTCCAACTTGCCAGCGTGATCCAGACCAGTGCGGGGGATCATCTGGTCGGCCGGGTCGGAGGAGACGAGTTCGCGGTCTACGTCTCCAACACTTCCCCGGCTGAAGCGAGGGCTTTCGCACGTCAGATAATGGCCTCGCTGTATAAGGAGACCTTCATGGTCGCGGGCGTGCCGTCTCACCTGACGATGAGCATTGGCATCGCGATGGTCCCGGGGGATGGCGTAACGACCAGGGACATACTGGTCCACGCCGACAAGGCAATGTACGACGCGAAATTCGCTGGCAGAAACCGCGTGCTGATGTACTCGCAAGCAGCTGGGCGCCAGACGGTGCCGCGCCGTCACGACTGGGAGCGTCGCATCAACGAGGCGATCGCCGAGCACGGCCTTTCGCTCTACGCCCAGCCCGTGGTTCGGCTGCCCTCGCTTGAAATCGCCGGCTACGAACTGCTGCTGCGGATGATCAACCCAGACGGCTCTGTGCTGGCAGCCAAGGACTTCATACCTGTAGCAGAGGACTTAGGTTTGATTCGAATCCTCGATGAATGGGTAATCCGGGAGGCTGCCTCGCTGCTGCACGAGACGGGATCACACGGTGCTCGGTTCAAGGTGAGCGTCAACCTCTCGGGTCGTGCGTTCACAGATGAAAGCATGCTGGCGCACATAAGGCAGATGCTCACCGAGTTCCAAGCGGACCCGACGCGGCTGATAGTGGAAGCCACTGAGACAGCAGCACTTGCTGACATCGGCAAAGCGCGCGGTTTTGTGACGTCGATTCGTTCCATGGGATGTCTCTTCGCGCTTGATGATTTCGGAGTGGGCTATTCGTCCTTTTTCAACTTGAAAAACCTGCCGGTCGACATCCTGAAGGTGGACGGTGCTTTCATCAAGGACCTGAACCACAGTTCAGCTAGCCGCCAGATCGTGCGCGCCATCGTTGATGTCGCTCGAGGGATGGACATCACAACGGTGGCGGAGTTTGTTGCCAGCGAAGCAACGCTGAGAGC
Source organism: uncultured Dehalococcoidia bacterium (assembly GCA_964572535.1). Taxonomy (GTDB): domain Bacteria; phylum Chloroflexota; class Dehalococcoidia; order DSTF01; family WHTK01; genus WHTK01. The sequence continues at coordinate 1,476 of CAZNHI010000083.1, read as the reverse complement.
TGTTTCGCGACTCGGTGTAGACGGCGCCCAGGGATACCACGTTGGTCGCCCCCTGCCAGTAGAGCAGGTGTTCAAAGCTTACCTAGACTCAGAGACAGCTGCTTAGCGCAGTATTGGCCGGCGGAGCCTGACCGCCCGCCTGCACGGCGTCGTGCAGAATGGACGCGTCGAATATCGCGGTCGTAGAGACTTTGCCGAAGGACGCGACGATGAATATCGAACTCGATAACCGCCAGGCCGCAATCGTGTTGGCGGCGCTGCGCAACTGGCAGGAAGAATCGAAAACTGTCGACCTCGCGGACCTGTACGAGGCCTACTTCGAAGACGTAGACCCGCCGAGCAGCGCAGAGATCGACGCGATCTGCGCCCGCATCACCAACGCCGCGCTGGGCCGGGGCGGTTAGCTCGCCGTTACCGGGGCAGGGCGCTCGTAGGCGGGCAGCTCGCGCGGGTTGACCACGTAGCGCTCCAGGAACAGGTGGCAGCATTGCGTCGCCGCGTCAGCCAGGGCCGGGTCGCGGTCGAAGATGTGGTCCACGCCGGCCAGGTAGTGCACCTCTACGTCTGATCCCACGCCCGCTATCTTCGCCTGCAGCTGCTGAGTGTGCTCCAGGAACCGATCGCGGGTGCCGCAGAACATGATCGTCGGTGGGTAGCCCGCCGTGATGGCGTTCAACGGTTCGGTGCGGGCGTAGTCGGCGTCGCCGCTGCCCTCGCGCATGATCGGGTGCTCCGGACGGCCGGGCTCGCGGCGGCTGAACGCCGGGTAGTAGGCGATGCACGCGGCAATGTGCTTGCCTGCTTCCGCGTCGCCGGCCGCCAGCAGGGCCAGCTGAGCCCCGGCTGAGTACCCCGCCACAACAATCTTCGACGGGTTTATGTTCAGTCGAGCCGCGTTCTCCACGGTCCAGCGAATGCCGGCCTTCAGGTCGTCGATCTGCGCCGGCCACTTGCCCTCATGCGCCAGCCGGTACTGCGGCGCTACGCAGACGTAACCCAGCGCAGCGAAGCGCTTGAACACGTCCTGATAGTGGCCGCCCGTGTTGCCGCGGTTGAAGCCGCCCCCGTAAACCTCGATGACGCAGGCGCCGTTGGCGATGCCCTCAGGCGGGTGGTGTAGCTCCAGCTTGAGGTCGACGTCGCCGCCTTTGGCGAAGACGATATCGCGTTGGCTGCGTATACCGCTGAGACCGTTCGCTGCCATGCCGTTGCTCCTTGTCTTTATTCACGAACCGTAAGGCTGTGTTAGGCCGAGACGCAAGGCCGCCTCGCGAATCTGTTCAGGTTGCATGCTATACTTGAAAACCGCACAACCGAACGAAGATTTCGTTTACAAACTAATGAGTACTCGCTTCGCGAGGGGGAGGACGCTCAGGGCGTGGCTACCACAGTAACGATGAAATCCCTGCTAGAAGCAGGTGCGCATTTCGGGCACCAGACACGGCGCTGGGACCCGCGTATGCGGCCCTTTATTTT
>CAZNHI010000082.1:0-8079 GCA_964572535.1 uncultured Dehalococcoidia bacterium | reverse complement strand
CGGGGCGTTGGCCGCGCTGGTGTTGATTGCCGTTGGGGTGTTAACCGCCGATGAGGGGCCGGCATCGGCGCCCGGGCCGGTGCTTGTGGGCCTGACGGACGAGGTGGACCCGGTCGGATACTTCATCGGCGAGACGCCGGCTTTCGAACGAGAAGGCGTGTACTACTTTGTCATTGAGGTAGAGAGCGGGCGGATTTTGGGCGTGCGCGATGACTGTACGCACGAGGCCAGTTTCGCCGTGCCGGCGGGCGAGATTCACTGCGGCATCCGGCGCGTGACGTGGGTTGACAACGATACGCTGCGCGTTGAGACGAACGTGACCTCGCACCCCACGCCGACGGGCGCAATCGACCAGGCGGTGTACGAGGTCGGCCTCGACGGCCGGGTGAGGCGCACTTTCGAGACGCCCGCAGACCGGGCGCCGACGCCGATGCCGGGGCCTCTGACCTCGCAGGACGGCGAGTGGAGGTTTGGTGAGGAGGAAGTCCCGAAGGAAGGTTCTCTCTTCGCGCATGAGGAAATCACGTTGGTCGTGGGGGCCCCTGGCGGCGCCGAGTTTGCGGTGAGCAGCGTCGCGCGATCCAGCGCCAGATGGAGCCCGGTGGGGAACAGGCTCGCCGTTCTCGGCAACTACTGCGTCGATCTTCCAGCGACCGACCGGTTCGATCTGTTTACGTTCGAACCTGCTCGGGCGCTTCTGACGAACCTGACGCAGGACGTCCCGGAGACTATCCTCTACTTCGATTGGCGACCATCAGGCGAGTCAATTGCCGCGACCAGCGTGGGTCGGGGCGCCGCGCCGCACCGGGTGCTTTTGCTCGACGCCGGTGATGGTGGGGGGACGCGGACGCTGTTGGAGTCTACCTACGCGTATTTCATGCCCATTGGCTGGAGTCCGGATGGCCGCTGGCTACTGGTCCAGTTCAACGGCGGCGGGGATTGGTGCCTGACCGGCCCGTCGGCTGTGCCGACCTCTCTCGAAATGCGCTAGCAATCGTTGACAGGCGGGCGCAGAATTAGCGCGATAGAACGACGATTAGCGAGTCGGAGGCTTAACGTGGGCGAGATTCTGGGACTGGGCATGACGCACTACCCCGGTATGACGATGCAGGGCAGCCTGGCGGGCCGGTCGAAGAGCTTTATGAAGGACCCGCTGCTGCCGGAGGCGTTCAAGAATCCGGAGACGTGGCCGGAGCCGATGCGCAAGGAGTGGAGCAACGACGAGGGGCAGGCGCACTCGGACGAGCACCGCCGGCTGCTGGTCGAGAACTTCCGCTGGATTCGCAAGGAGTTGGACGCCTTTAACCCGGACGTCGTCCTGATCTGGGGCGACGACCAGTATGAGAACTTCAAGGAAGACATCGTGCCACCGTTCGCGATCCTGGCCTATCCGGAGTTTGACGCGAAGCCGTGGGGGCATCTGCCTCCGGGCCGGAAGAACTCCTGGGACGAACCCCCGGAGACCGAGTTCCACTACAAGGGCCACCAGAAGGCCGGCAAGTATCTGACGAACCGCGTGCTGGCGGACGGCTTCGAAGTGGCGTACTGCTACAAGCCGCACCACGAGGGCCTGGGGCACGCTTTCCTGAACACGGCGCTGTACCTCGATTGGGACCGCAAGGGGCTGCCTTACCCGATATTGCCGGTGGCGACTAACTGCTACGGGCGCGCGCTGACCAAGCTGCACGGCGGCGTGCTGAATAACTTGGCCGACCTGCCGAACGAGGACGAGGCCGACCCGCCGCCGCCGCAGCCGTGGCGCTGCTTCGACCTGGGGGCGAGCATCGCGCGGGCGATGAAGGAGAGCCCGTGGCGCGTGGCGCTGATCGCGTCGTCGAGCTGGTCGCACAACTTCCTCACCGGGCGTTACCAGTACTTCCACCCCGACGTGGAGTCCGACAAGCGCTACTACGAGGCGCTGGTCGCGGGCGACTACGACCTCTGGCGCAACACGACGATCGAGCAGGTGGAGCTGGCGGGGCACAACGAGCTGCTGAACTGGTTCGGGCTGGCGGGCGCGATGAACGAGCTGGGCCGCAAGCCCGACGAGTCGCACTTCGTCGAGTCGTGGCTGTGCAACTCAGACAAGGTGTTCGCCGCCTTCCGGCCGTAACGCCGAAGGAAGCATGGAGCCGCCGCCCGTCCAGTACGTGACCACCAGCGATGGGTACGACATTGCTTATACGGTGTGCGGAGAGGGCCAGCCGTTTGTCTTCATGCCAAGTCAAGGCAACCACGTGCAGCTGGGTTGGAAGATTGCCAGCGAAGCAGCCTGGCTGGAAGGGCTCAGGGAGCGGTTCAAGCTGATCCACTACGACAGCCGCGGCCAGGGGATGTCGAGCCGGGGCCTGCCAAGTGACTTCTCGCTGTCTGATTACCGGCGTGATCTCGAAACCGTGATAGACCACCTGAGTCTCGACCGGTTCATCCTCGCCGGCTACAAATACTACGGTCATATAGCCGTGCAGTATGCGATGGCGCACCCGGGGCGCGTCGAAGCACTCGTCCTGCTGCACTGCGCGCCCTCGATCGGGGCCGCGACCGAGGACGTGCAAGCGCTTGCCCGTTCAGACTGGGATCTGTTCCTGACACTGGTTGCCGGCATGTTGCCGGCTACAGATCGGGATGCGCTCATCGATCAGTTGAAACAGACCATTACCCAGCAAGACTGGCTGACGGTTGCGAAAGGCATAGGCGTCTCGGAGATTGCCGACGCCCTGCCTGATTTGCGGACACCCACGCTTGTCCTCCACGAACGTGATTACACCGGAATCAAGTACGAGGAGGCGTTGAAGCTTGCGGCGAGGATCCCAGGAGCCCGGCTGATCCTGACCGAAGGCTTCTCGGACTCCATTGATGCGGCTCAAGGCTTGCAGGCTATCGACGCGTTTTTGGAGGACCTGCAGCCACGAACCATGACTAGAGCAGCAATCGCTCCGGACGCAGGCCTTCTGTCGGCTCGCGAGATTGAGGTGCTGCGACTGGTCGCGGCGGGCAAGACCAACCGGCAGATCGCAGAGGAGCTGGTGCTGAGCCCACGCACGGTCGAGCGCCACATCGCTAACGTCTATCTCAAGACTGAGACCCACGGTCGGGCGCAGATCACGGCCTACGCATTACGACGCGGCTACGCGTAGGCAGCACTTGAATCTGCCCAACGTCCCGGCTACATAGTCGCCGCCACATTCGCCTCTCTGCGCCATCGAAACAACGCGAGAAGTTACGCATTTCTCCGGAAGCCGCCTCTGAGCGCGCTCCCTAGTCTGTTGTTTACCGGGTGATTCGCCGAGTGCCAAGGTCCAAGCCCGGGCCACCCGGCGGACACCCGGCTCCGACAGAGACGAGGGAGGCGCGGATGCAGAAGCTATATAGCGCTTAAGCGGCCTCAGTCCATCCACTGAGGGCGCAAGTCCTCACCACCCCTGTTACGTAGTGTTCCAGAAGATTCCGGGGCGGGATCTGACGGAGGTGTATCTTGCCGCCCCGATAGCAACAAAGGAAACGAAATTGAAGTTCAGGCTCTCAGGTTACTTCGCAGCGATTCTCGGGCTCGCGTTACTCGCGGGCTTCGGCGTGGCAACTCACTCGCAAGGGACGCCGGTGGCATCCGCGGACGGATTCGGTAGGACCGAAGTCACGTTCACCAAGTACGTGACCACGTTCCCCAATATGGCAGGCGTCGTCGGTGGCGATGTAGGCAACGGCGCCTTCGTCGGTGAGATCCTCACCATCGAACCGTTCGCCAACGGCCAAATCGTCAAGATCACGCCCGACTACCACCTCAACGGTAGCCTGCATCAGTCAACCGCCCGTCTGGCAGTCTGGCAGTTCGACAACCAGTTTGCCGTGATCAGCGGCGCCGTCACGAGTGGCTGGCGACAGGGCGCCACGGTCTATGGCACCTACAAAGTGATCTCATGCACCCAGGCCGCCGACGGCAAATGCTTCCAGGGCACGCTCTACTTCGTCGGCGGCACTCCGTAGCATCGGCAACGGCTGCTCGCGACAACGACGCAGGAGAAGCCGGGCGTAGACCCGGCCTCTCCTGGCTTGTCTCGCGCTTATAATCGAGCATCATGGAGCCACCGCCCGTCCAGTACGTGACCACCAGCGATGGCTACGACATCGCCTATACGGTTTGTGGAGAAGGCCGCCCGTTCGTCTTCATGCCTGGCCAGGGCAATCACGTACAGCTGAGCTGGAACACGCCCATCCATTCGGAGTGGCTGGAGGGGCTCAGGGATCGCTTTCAACTGATCCACTACGACAGCCGTGGGCACGGCCTGTCGACGCGCGGCCTTCCCGACACCTTCGCTCTTTCAGACTTGCTGCGGGACCTCGAAACCGTCGTAGACCACCTGGGTCTCGAACACTTCGTCCTCGCCGGGTACAAGCACTACGGCCACGTCGCAATCCAGTATGCGGTGACGCATCCCGAACGGGTCGAAGCCCTGGTTCTGAGGCATTGCTCGCTCTCGGCTAGTGTCGCGACAAGGGCGCAGCGGGAGTCTGCCCGCGAAAACTGGGATCATTTCCTGGCACTCCTTTCGGGCATACTGCCGGGAGACGATCGAGATGCGACCGTTGATTTCTTGCGTCAGACCATTACTCAGCAAGACTGGCTGACATTAGCCAAAGGCATTGGCGTCTCAGAGATCGCTGGATTCCTGCCTAATTTGCATGTGCCAACGCTTCTCCTGCACGCGCGGGGCTTCAGCGAAATCAAGCACGAGGAAGCGTCGAAGCTCGCGGCCAGGATCCCAGGCGCCCGTCTGGTCCTCACGGAAGGTTCCTCGGCAATCATTGACGCGGCTCAAGGCTTGCAGGCCATCGACACGTTCCTTCAGGATCTGCCGCCACGGGCCGCGACAGCCGCAGCGACCGTGGCGGATACAGGTCTGCTCTCCGCTCGCGAAATCGAGGTGTTGCGCCTGCTGGGAGCCGGCAGGAGCAACCAGCAGATTGCGGACGAGCTAGTAATCAGCCTGAACACGGTGCGCCGGCACGTGAGCAACATCTTTGACAAGACGGGCGCGGCAAATCGCGTTGAGGCGGCGCAGTACGCGACTCGCAACGGGCTAACCTGACGCGTCGGTGCTTCAAAGTGGCGGCGTCCGAGAGTAGACTCTGGGACAACGAGGCGTAGGACTTGTAATCAGCGTTGAGGCGCTCTGGAGGACGAAATGGGGAAGATCAGGCACATCGCATACCGCTGCAGCGACATCGAGGCGTACGAGAAGTTCTTCGTCGAAGGTCTGGGCATGGAAGTGGTGCAGCGCCGCCCGGGCGGCGCCGTCGACCTGACGGACGGGTCGCTGAACATCACGCTATTGAATTCGACGCTGACGCCGTTGGCGCACGAGGCCGGCCTCGGCGTGGCGCACATCGGCTTCACAGTCGAAGACGAGGACGCGACGGCGGAACGCCTGAAGGCGCTCGGCGCCACCGAAGCGAACACGATCCGCATGAGCGACGCTCACTACGAGATCAAGTTCGAGGGGCCGGACGGCATCGTGCTTGACCTGGGGCATTGGGTGGGCACGGCGCCGATCGGCGAGGCGGAGCGCGTCGCGACGTAGGGTCACGCCCGACGCTTGCGAGCGGATGAGGCCGAGGCTGGAAAGCCCCGGCTACGTCAATTAGGCCACTGCTAATTCTGATAGCGCCTGGATTACCTCTTCGACCGTCAGGCAGAAGCGGTCTGCCAGCTTGAGCATTAGCTCCGGTTCACCGTCCGCGAGCAGGACGATCGTGGGTTTGCCAGCCCCGGTGGCCCAGCCCAGCTCCAGCGCTGCGCTGCGACCGGCGGGTTGCAGCATGACCAGCGCATCGCAGTCGCGCAGAGCGTTCATGTCCAACGCGAAGGCCTCGGCGACGCGCGGATGGTCCAGCGAGTCGCGGAACTGCGCGGCCGTCCAGGCCGGCCGGCCGGCATTGAGCTCCGCCCAGGAGAAGCCGGCGCCACCCGTGGTCGGGTTGCGGAAGTCGTGGACTTCGTGGCCCGCCTGCTGCAGTGCGCCCACGATGGACGGCTGACTCTGGTTGCGCCAGGACGATGAGACGAAGACCTTCATCAGAAATCAGAGGCTAGCACAGGCGCGGGCGTCAGCTGAACGCCGGCATTACTTCCTGGCAGAAGAGACGCAGCGAGTTGGCGACGGTCTCGCGGGGCAGGCGCTCGCCGGCGTTGAACTCACAGACGACGCGGTTGAGGTGTAGCTGGTCACGCATCTCGATCAGGCGCTCGATGACCATGTCGGGCGTGCCGACGGCGACCTTCTCGCGCTGTGCGTCCTCCCAGGTGACGGCGGCCAGCACCTCGGCGCGGTGCGTGCGCGACTCCAGGTGGTCGGCGCCGGCGGCCGAGACGCTGGAGGCCAGCTGCCCGCCGAGGCGTCGGAACTGGCGCATGAAGCTCTCTTCCGGCTCGCTGACGGCGCGTTCTGCGGTCTCGGCGACGTAGACGGGGACGCGCAGGGCAACGTCCGGCTCGCCGGCGTGGCCGGCCTGGCGCCAGGCGGCGACGTAGCTCTGGACCTGACGCATGACTACGGGCAGGCCGGCGGTGCGCAGGCCGATGAAAATCGGCACGCCCATCTCGCCCAGCACCGGGAAGGTATCGTCCGTCGTCGCGGCGATGCGGATCGGCGGGTACGGAGACTGGTAGGGTTTGGGCACGAGGCAGACATCGTCGTAATGGTAGAAGTGGCCGTCGTAGCTGAAGCGCTCCTGGGTCCAGGCGCGGATCATGACCTCCAGCGCCTCGAACATGCGGTCCTTGGACTCGGCGTAGGCGACGCCATAGCCCTCGTAGGAGCCGGGGGCACTGCTGCGGCCGATGCCGAACTCGAGGCGCCCCTTGCTGACGTGATCGAGTGTGGCGACGTCTTCTGCCATGCGGATCGGGTTGCCCAGCGGCAGCAGGTGCACAGCGGTGCCGATCTTCATGCGTTGGGTCATGCCGGCGATGGCGGCGGCGATGATCAGGGGCGAGGAGAGGACGGCGCGGTCCGGCGTGAAGTGCGATTCGGCGAGCCAGACGCCGTGCAGGCCCTGATCCTCGGCCTGGCGGACGTGCGCGAACGACTCCTCGAAGGCCCCGGCCTGCGTGTTGCCCGCACGCAGGTGAAACTCCATGAACGAACCGAATTCCATGGCTGCCCCTCGAGAGGCCGCACCGCTAAGGCAGGGCCACGCGCCTGAGTCTACATGCGGTGTCAACTGACGGGAGGGAACAGAAGGAACAGTGGGAACAAAGGAACACTTCGGAAACGGTTCCCTCTGTTCCCCCTGTTCCCCCTGCCCGCTCTAGCTCCAGAAGTGCCTGGAGGCAATGCGGGCGCCTTCGGCCATTGAGCGGAACTTGGCCCAGGCGATCTCCGGCGTGCCGACGCGAGTGCCGACACCACAATCGGTGCCGCCGTAGACGTTCTCCGGGCCGACGATGTTGGCGTACTTGATATAGCGCTCCGCGACGAGGCCGGGGTCTTCGATCCAGTCTGTGAAGTGGCCGATGACGCCGGGGATGACGATCTTGCCGTCCGGGAGCTTGATGTCCTTCCAGACTTCCCAGTCATTGTCGTGGCGCGGGTTGGCGGCTTCGAGGGAGTAGGCGCCGACGTTGACCTTCAGGAGCAGGTCCAGCGTGTCGCGCAGGGGGATGTCTTGCGAGTGCGGGTGGTGGGAGCTGCCCCAGCAGCAGTGCATGCGCACGCGGTCTTCCGGGATGCCGCGCAGGGCGACGTTCATCGCCTCGACGCGGGGTCCCATCCAGCTGCGGTAGTCGGCGACCGACATCCCCGGGAAGGTGGCCCACTGCGTGATCAGGGCGGGCTCGTCCAGCTGCAGCAAGATGCCGGCGTCGACGATGGCGCGGTACTCCTCGTTCATGGCCTCGGCGAGCGCGAAGATCAGCTCTTCCTGTGTCTTGTAGTACTCGTTGGTGATGAAGTACTCGGCGATCACCGGGGCAAGCGCGGTCAGGTAGAGCTCTTCGACCTGGAGGCCCGCGGCGGCGGCCTTGAGGTTGGCGATGTCCTCCTGCACGTCCTTTTGGCCGATGAACTTCAGCGGCCCGAC
>CAZNHI010000081.1:0-8151 GCA_964572535.1 uncultured Dehalococcoidia bacterium | reverse complement strand
TGTACTGCTTGATCAGCGGGTCGACGTAAATCTGCTTGATCGCCTTCTGGACGCCGAGAATCTCGCTGTCGTCCGTCACCTGGTCGAGGGAGTCGATGGGGTGGACAACCTGCTGGCTGTCCATCATCAGCACCTCGTCCGTGTTCGTCGGGTAGCCCAGGTGCACGCGCATCAGAAAGCGGTCCAGCTGCGCCTCAGGCAGCGGGAACGTCCCCTCATACTCAATCGGGTTCTGCGTCGCCATTACCATGAACGGGGCCGGCAGGTCCCGCGTGACGCCGTCCACCGTGACCCGGTGCTCCTCCATCGCCTCCAGCAGAGACGATTGCGTCTTGGGCGTCGCCCGGTTGATCTCATCCGCCAGCACTATCTGGGCCATGATTGGGCCCGCCCTGAACTCGAAGTCACCGGTCTTCTGGTTGTACACGGACACGCCGGTCACGTCGCTCGGCAGGATGTCCGGCGTGAACTGGATGCGCTTGAAGTCGCACCCCGTCGATTTCGCCAGGCTGCGCGCCAAGGTCGTCTTACCGACTCCCGGCACGTCCTCGATCAGCAGGTGGCCGTTGCACAGCAGGCACACCACAGTAAGGCGTACCTCCTGCTCCTTGCCAATGATTACCTTCTGAACGTTATCCAGTATGCGTTCGGCAATGACTTTCGGATCTTCCATTTGCTCTCCCGAACTTATCTGCCGCTCCCCTGCAGATTCGTCTCGTCAAGATTTGCGCGCCTGCGTCCCGTTACCGGGGCCTCCGGCATCCTCGCCGGCCCTTCCTTTCCCCGGTCTTACTACAAAACGCAGACTGCCGCGACAATTCGGCAAGCTGCGTTTCCACTCAACGCGAATTATAGCAAAGCCATAGGCTCCGACTATTACCTAAATGTAAACCTGAATTAGGAACTCACACCCGCCCGCGCCCGCTATCATCGATCCATGACGTACTCCCCCCGGCGTCTAACCTTCTACTGGCTCCGTAGCCGAGGCTTTCTAGCCTCGGCTACCCACCAACCACGTCCCAACGCTGAACCGAAGCCCCGCCAGGCACAGGCCCCGTCTCGCCACCACTCGCCCGCGCAAGGCCACCCCCTCTCCTCGCAAGGAGAGGGGACAGGGGGTGAGGTAACCCCAATGCCCCGGGCCACCGCACTCCTCACCCTCCTCCTCGCACCCCTCATCCTCCTCACCGCCTGCAACAGCAGCCCCCCCGTCCCGCCCCCGACTCAAACCCCGGCGGCCATCCCCACCGCCCTCAGCGCCTCAACCCCAGAATCGCTCCCCTCCACGACAGCTGCCTCACCAACCGCCGTCGCCTCACCCTCACCAGTCCCTCTAACGCCGGCCACCGCGCCCTCCACCGGTGTCAGCTTCCAGCCCGCGCAGCTACCCCAGGGCGGCACCGCCGTCGTCTACCTCAACGAGACCGCCGTCAACGCCACGCTCACCTTCGGCGGCCGCCAGTACCCCATGGTCCAGGCCGGCAATCGCTGGTGGGCCATCATCGGCGTCGGCGCCTTCACCCAACCCGGCCTCGCACCCGTCACCATTGCCTACACAGCCTCCGCCGGCGCCGCCGTCCGCACCATCACCCAGAGCCTCACCATCACGGACCGCGACTTCCCCGTCTCCTACATCACCCTCGAACCCGGCACCGCCTCCCTGCTCGCGCCCGACATCGTCAACAACGAGATCGCCCAGCGCGCCGCCATCTTCTCCGGCTACACCACCCAGAAGCTCTGGAACGGGCCCTTCCGGCGCCCCGCCGAAGGCCCCCTCAGCGACGGCTACGGCGAAGGCCGCAGCTACAACGGCGCCCCCGTCACCGACTACCACAAAGGCACCGACTTTATCGGCGACATCGGCGACCCCGTCTACGCCGCCGCCGCCGGGCGCGTCGTCTTCACCGGCGAGCTCAAGGTCCGTGGCAACGCCATCATCATCGACCACGGCATGGGCGTGTTCAGCGCCTACCACCACCTCAGCGCCATCAGCATCGCCCAGGGCGCCATCGTCGTGCCCGGCCAGCGCATCGGCTCCATCGGCAGCACCGGCCTCGTTACCGGCCCCCACATGCACTGGGAAGTCATCGTCCGAGGCGTAGAAATCGACGCCGCATACTGGCTCTCGGGCATCACCATCGGCCCCTGACACAGAGCGGCTACACTTGCGCCCCTTCAGCGGGGGCTCCCGGGGTGTCCCCCGGCTTTCAACACTCTAGGCGCCGCATACTGGCTCTCGGGCATCACCATCGGCCCCTAGCAGGACGCTGCGGCTGCGTGCTCACCGCATCCGCGCGATACCGTTACCTCTGTCGTTGCGAGCCATCACGGCAGCGAGGCGAAGCGCATCCTGAGCACCATTGAAGGGCAATCTCCGCCTCACAGGCATGGAGGACGACCTCACGTGACAGGGGTAACCTTGCTCATCCGGCAATGACCCCAGACACAAACGTAGGGGCGCACGGCGGTGCGCCCCTACGACGTCGTACACTCAACAAGGCCTCGAATTGCGCGGCGGTTGTCGACGCCGTAGCCGAGGCTTTCCAGCCTCGGCGTCATTCGCCCCGACGATGCCTACCCCGATGCCGCGGCCTTCAGGCCGGGGTCCGATCCTCCCGCTGCGCCACGAACGTCCGCCAGTCCCCCTCCGCCATCACCCGCTCGATGCGCAGACCCGCCGCCCGCAGCGCCTCCGCCACACCCGCCTCTCGCTCCGCAATCACGCCCCCTGCGAACAGCCACGCCCCCGGCTTCAGCTCGCGCGCCATCGGCCCCGCCAGCGCAGTCACCGCCGCCGCGTTGATGTTCGCCAGGATCAAATCGAACGGCCCGTCATCCCCCACCGCCTCTATCGACCCCTCACGCACCGTGATCTCGCCCTGCATCCCGTTCAGCGCAGCGTTCTCGTTCGATGCCTTGACCGCCTGCTCCTCCGTGTCCGTCGCCAGCACGGCGCTCGCCCCCAGCGCCACCGCCGCAATCGCTAAAATCCCAGACCCGGACCCCAGGTCGAGCACGTAGTCACCCGGATTCATCCTGTCCTGTATGCCCTGCATGCACATCCGAGTCGTCGCGTGCTGCCCCGTCCCGAACGCCATCCCCGGGTCCAGGCTGATCACCACCTCGCCCGGCGCAGCCGTGTACTCCCGCCACGCCGGACGCACGACCAGCCGCCCCACGCGCTCGATGTCGTAGTGCTCTTTCCAGGTCTCCGCCCAGTCTTCCTCCCGGATCGATTGCCATCCCGGTGCCCCCTCTACGGCGTCCTCTAGCCCCGCCTCGCGCACCTCCGCCAGCACCGCTGCCTGCTCTTGCTCCGACAGCGCGCCCTGCCAGTACGCCAGCAGCCGCAGCGGCGCCGACTTGTCCAGCGTGTACCCCTCGTCCGGCCCCAGCGCCTCGATCGGCGGCTCGATCGTCACGCCGCGCCCCGTCAGCTCCTGCAGCAGGTCCGCGACGTCTTCGCACGACTCCGGCCGCACCCGCAGCGCAAGCTCCGTCCACCCGGCTTCGTTACTCACGAACCCTCCCTACTGCTAACTGACTACTGAAAACTGAGAACTGTCTACTGAAGACCGGCTACTGAAACGCTCCCCGCACCTTCTCGAACAGCCCCTTGCCGCCCTCGTCCTTCCCCATCGAAGCCGCCAGCTGCTCCAGCAGCTTCTTCTGCTCCCCGGACAGCTTCTTTGGCGTCGTCACCTGGACGTGGATATGCAGGTCGCCGCGACCACCCGCGCGCAGCCGTGCGATGCCCTTGTTGCGCAGCGTCAGCACCTGACCGCTCTCCGTCCCCGGCGCGATCTTCACCTTCTCTTCGCCTTCGAGAGTCGGGACCTGCAGCTCATCGCCCAGCGCCGCTTGTACGAAGCTGAGATTCAGCTGGTAGTGCAGGTCGTCCTCCACGCGCTCAAAGATCGCGTGTTCGGCCACGCGTAGCACCACGTAGGCGCTGCCTCGCTGACCGCCGTTCGTCCCCAGCTCGCCCTCGCCCGTCAGCCGGATCTGCGACCCGTTGTCGACACCCGCCGGCACCTTAACCTCCAGCGACCGTGTCACCCGCTCGCGACCCGTACCTCGGCATTTCGTGCACGGCGTGGGGATCACCCAGCCCTCGCCGCGGCAGCGATCGCACGCCGTCACGTTGATGAACTGCCCGAACACGCTGCGCTGCACCCGGCGTACTTCGCCCAGCCCTTCGCACGTCGAGCAGCGCTGCGGCTCCGTCCCCGGCTCCGCCCTCAACCCGTTGCACTGCGAACACAGCTCCGTCCGGTTGATCGAGACCGACTTCGCCGCACCGAACGCGGCTTCCTCAAACGTCAGGTCAATAGCCACCTGCAGGTCCGCCCCGCGGCTCGGCGCCCGTCTGCGAGTCTGGCTAGCCGCACCGAAGAACGCGTCGAAGATGTCCCCGAAGCCCCCGAACGGACCGAAGCCCTCGAAGCCGCGACTGCCGCTGAACGCGCCGTCCAGCCCCGCGTGCCCGAAGCGATCGTACGTGCCGCGCTTCTCCGGGTCGGAGAGCACTTCGTACGCCTCGTTGATCTCCTTGAAACGCGCCTCAGCCGCGGGCTCAGGGTTGCGGTCCGGGTGAAACTCCATCGCCAGCCGCCGGAACGCCCGCTTGATCTCGTCCTGCGCCGCGTCGCGTTTGACGCCTAGCGTCTCGTAGTAGTCAGCCTTCTGTGTTGCCATATGCCATCTCTAATTGTATCGCCACGCTTCGCCAACCGCGACACTGCAACGTCGCCTGTAGGGGCGCAATTCATTGCGCCCAGTACGCCCTATCACTCCACACACCCTCACGCGCCCGCGACCTTCCATCTGTCAGTGCGAGCCTCGCGGCAGCATGGCGAAGCCGTCCCGCAACCCCCAACGTCGACCCTCGGCCCCACTGAAAGCGCCCACAATCCGTCCCAGCCCGCTGAAAGCTGATGACTGAAAGCTGTCAACTGAAAACTCCGAACTGACAACTCGCCCCGGTTGCAATAACATCTACCCAAATGGCTGCCTTCCGCATTCAGGAGATCTTCGGCGACGACCTCGAAGACACCCTCGACTCCCTCAAGTCCGCCCCCGGCGCCTTCGGCAACATCCTCGTCGCCGCCGTCCGGCAGTTCCGTCTCGTAGACGCCGCCGCCTTCGCCCTGGTCCTCGCCGGCTGGGCCTTCTTCGCCTACGGCCTGATCGTGGACCACAGCGTCGGCCTGCTGCTCGTCGCCCTTCTGCCCACGATCCTCTGGCTCGCCTGCGGTATCGCCGGCGGCGTCATCTTCCACGTCGGCGGCATCGGCTATCGATCCCTCCTCTACTGGGAATCGTATGTCCTCATCCTCATCTTCTCCGGCATCGGCGTCCTCGCCCTGAGACTTGCCCTCAACCCTCACGACCGCCATATCCACCGCGCCGCGCCGCCGGACCTCTAACCCGATACCGCCATGTCAGCGAATCAGCCCATTCAGTTGGGACGCAGGATCGTCGTCTGGGGCGCAACCGGCTCCGGCAAGACCACGCTCGCCCGCCACCTCGGCGAGACGTTTGGCCTCGGCGTAATCGAGCTGGACACGATTCGCCACGCCGGCGGCTGGAACTCAACCGCCATCGAGGAAATGCGCCCGATCCTCATCCAGCGCCTCGGCTCCCTACCCGCTGGCTGGGTCACCGACGGCTCCTACAGCCAGATCAGCGACGTCTACCTCTCCCGCGCCGATACGCTGATCTGGCTGCACCTGCCCTGGCGCGTCTCCTTCTGGCGTCTCTTCAAGCGCACCATCAGCCGCGCCTTAACTCGAGAACCCCACTTCGAAGGCGGCCCGCGAGAGTCCTGGCGCCTGATCTTCCTCAGCCGAGATTCCATCCTCTGGTGGTCGATTCACCACCACCGCGCCGGCGTCCGCGATACCCGCACCCGTATCGCCGCGCTGCCACCCTCGGTTCGTATCTACGAGCTCCGCTCCTCGAAGGAAGTTGCCGTCTTCCTCGGCGTCCTGTCGGTCAAAACAGGGACGCAAACTCCTCATCGCTCAGCCCACTCTGGCGAATAATCGAGCGCAGCGTGCCTGCTGGGAGCGTTTGATTACCGTGGACCGGCACAACGACCAGCCCGCCTGCGCCCGGCTTACGCAGGTAATGGTGACTACCCCTGATGTGTGAGGTCTCGAATCCGCCGCGGCGTAGCGCAGCCACGACATCGCGTCCGCTGGGACGCCCCATTCGATTCAAGCTATGGCGATCTCGACTTCGATAAGCTCGACCGTCCCGTCAGACTCCGGCAACGGCAGCTTCTCCTTCTTCGACGCCTCGATATACCCGAGGATCGCTTCCCGCGTCTCCTGCAGAGCCGCTTCCTTCGTCGGGCCGAACGTCGAAAGGTGGTTCAGCGCCGGTACGTTGGTCACCCACACGGACTCAGCCGCGTCCCACTCGAGCACCACCTGGAACCGGCGCACCGTCATCTTGCTAAGCCGCCCCGCCCGCTACCGCCGGCACAATCGACACCTCGTCGCCCGCCTTCAGCGCTGAGGCCAGCCCGTCCATAAACCGCACGTCCTCGCCGTTGATGTAGACGTTCACGAACCGCCGTAGCTCGCCCGTGTCGTCGCAGATGCGGTCCTTCAGCCCCGGAAATGCCGTCTCCAGCCCATCGATGCAGGCCGCCAGCGTCCCCTCGTCACCCGCGACCACGTCCTGATCACTCGTCAGGCCGCGCAGCGGCGTTGGAATGCGTACCTTTACAGACATGCCTTGTCCCCTCTTGTTACCATCTGCGCTCGCTACGACGCAGCCTCTGCTCCTGCAAGTCCACCGCCCACTCATGACGGACGTTTCCCGCTCCGTCCACTGCCGAAACCGGCGCTGGCGGCAGCCCCATCTCCTGCACTACGAGGCTCAGTGGCATATCGACCCAGATCATTAGCCCTCGATAATGCTGTCTTCGATCGGGTCGACGCGCACACCCAGCCCCTCCACCCACTTGATCCCAGCGTCCAGGTCAGAGCGCTCCCCATCCAGCTCCAGCACCGCCCAGGCAACCTCCGCCGTGATGTCCGCGCGACGAATGTTCGTCACCAGGCCGAAGCGCTTGCCCACCTCGTAGATCACCGGCTCCTTGATCTGGTCAGGAGGGAAGGTGAACTTGACACGCAGCTTGGTCATCGAGCTACCCCCCTTTTTCGACTCTCGCGAGCTACCCCCAAGATACACGAGCCCCGCAACCAACCCAAGGTTCTGCATCTCAGCCTTACCTGAAACCTGTCAGCTTCCGGGCTTCTGACAGATTGCTAGCTTGCCCGATTGCCCGTTGTTACCCCGTCGCCACCGGGTTCTTGCCGCCGTGGCGTTCCAGCAGCGCCGCCTCAAACGACTCCACCGTAGCCTGCACGTGCAACGGCGCCGGCAACACGTCCGCCACCGCCTCCTGCGTCTTCAGCCCCGCGCCCGTGATGCACGCCACCACCAGCTCGTCCTTGCCCACGCGCTCTTCTTGCACCAGGCGCCGCAGCCCAGCGATCGTTACGCCGCCCGCCGTCTCCGCGAAGATGCCCTCGCTCTCGGCCAGCAACCGTATGCCCTCGACGACCTCGTCGTCGCTCACTGCCGCGCCGGCGCCGTTCGTCTCGCCCATCGTCTTCAGCGTGTAGTAGCCGTCTGCCGGGTTGCCAATCGCCAGCGACTTCGCGATCGTGTTCGGCCGCACGGGGCGGAAGTTCAGCGTGTGGTTCTCCCACGCCGTGATGATCGGCGAGCACCCGGACGCCTGGCAGCCCGACATCCGCGTCTGCGTCTCCTCGATCAGCCCCAGCTTCGTCAGCTCCTCCAGGCCTTTGTGGATCTTCCCGTACAGCGACCCCGAGGCCAGCGGCACGATGCAGTGGTCCGGCGCCCGCCAGCCCAGCTGCTCTGCGATCTCGTACGCCATCGTCTTGGAGCCCTCGGAGTAGTACGGCCGCACGTTGATGTTCACGAACGCCCACGGGTACTTACCGCCCAGTTCGGCGCACAGACGGTTCACGTCGTCGTAAGACCCGTCGACGGCCACCAGGTTCGCGCCGTAGATCTTCGAACCCAGCAGCTTGCCCGCCTCCAGGTCGCTCGGCACGAACACGAACGCCTCCAGTCCCGCCCGCGCCGCGTGCGCCGCCACCGCGT
>CAZNHI010000080.1:0-8326 GCA_964572535.1 uncultured Dehalococcoidia bacterium | reverse complement strand
GGGCCGGCGGCACCCTCGGTGCCGCTCCTGGTGGCGCCGCTGCCGGGCCAGAGCACTGCGCAGGAGACGGCGGGCGGGCAGCTTGGTGTCCAGGGTGGGGGTTCGAGTCAGACCCGCGAGCCGCATCGCGACGTCGCGCCGGAAGCTGCTGAGGAAACGAAGCCTGCGGGGGAGTCGCAGGCGTGACCGAGCTGCACACTCCTCCCTATGTAATTAACATCGGGCCGCAGCACCCTTCGACGCACGGCGTCTTCCGGCTGCGCGTGACCCTGGACGGCGAGCGCATCGTCGATGCTGAGATGGTCCTGGGCTACCTGCACCGCAGCATGGAGAAGCTGGCCGAAGAGCGCACCTACACGCAGAACATCCCATTCACGGACCGCATGGACTACCTGGCGGCGATGACCGGCAACCTGGGCTACTGCCTGGCTGTGGAAAAGCTCGCCGCGGTCGAAGTGCCGGAGCGGGCGTCCTACCTGCGCGTGATCTTCGCCGAGCTGCAACGCATCGCCTCGCACTGTATGGCGAACGGCACTTTCGTGAACGACTGCGGAGCGTGGCAAACGCCGCTGATGTACATGTTCCGGGAGCGCGAGAAAATTCTCGACCTGTTCGAGATGACGTGCGGGGCGCGCCTGACCACGAACTACATGCGCATCGGCGGTGTGGCGTTTGATGTGCCGGACGAATGGTACCCGGGCATCGAGAGCCTGATGGCCGAGATGCCCGACCGCATCTCCGAGTACGAAGAGATGCTGCTGGACAACGAGATCCTGCTGGCCCGTGCCCGCGATATCGGCGTGCTGACGCCGGAGAAGGCGATCAACGCATCGGCCAGCGGACCGCTGCTGCGCGGCGCGGGCATCGCCTGGGACGTGCGTAAGGCGGACCCCTACTGCGTCTATGACCGCTTTGACTTCGACATCCCCGTGGGCCACCAGGGTGACTGCTTCGACCGTTTCATCGTTCGCTTGGAGGAGATGCGCCAGAGCGTGAGCATTATCAAGCAAGCGCTGGGCTCATTGCCGGGGGGGCCCGTGAGCACACCGGTGCCGCTGGCGTTGAGGCCGGAGCCGGGTGAGGCCTACGCGCGCATCGAGTCACCAAAGGGCGAGCTGGGTTTCTACCTGGTGAGCGACGGCGGCCCGGCGCCGTACCGCTGGCACGTGCGCTCCCCTTCGTTCATCAATCTGAGCGTGCTCAAGGACCTGAGCGTCGGCCTGTCGCTCGCGGACGCGATCGTGATCCTCGGTAGCCTGGACATCAACGTCGGGGAGATCGACAGGTGAGCTGGCTGATTGGGGCGTGGTACGACTTCGACCCGCTGCGCGATCTGTACGACTGGTTGCGCGACCAGACGGGCGACGAGGTGGTCTACGTGCTGACGGCGGTAATCGGCGCGACCGGTATCCTGTCGTTTGTAGGGCTCGGCGCGCTGGTCAACGTGTGGCTGGAGCGGCGGATCATTGGCCGCATGCAGGTGCGACGGGGGCCGAACCGGGTGGGGCCTTTCGGGCTCCTCCAGCCGGTGGCGGACGCAATCAAACTGATCCAGAAAGAAGTGCTGCAGCCGACGGCGAGCGACCGGGCGTTGTTCAACCTGCCGCCGCTCCTTGTGTTCATCCCAGCGATGCTGACATTCGCGGTCTTCGCCTGGGCCCCTGACCTGGTCTACGTGGACTTAAACGTCGGAGTGCTTTACCTGCTGGCCATTTCGTCGTTCACGTCGCTGGCAATCTTCGTCGCCGGCTGGTCTTCGAACAACAAGTACGCGTTGCTGGGCGCAATGCGCGTGATCGCGATGGCGATCAGCTACGAAATACCGATCGTGCTGGCGCTGCTGGCGCCGGTGATTTTCGCGGGTAGCATGAGCCTCTCGACGATCGTCGACTTCCAGCGGCACTACGACGTGTGGCTGGCGTTCCTGCTGCCGCTGCCGCTGTTGATCTACGCGATCTCCGCGACGGCAGAGCTGAACCGCACACCCGCGGACATCGCGGAGGCGGAGTCGGAGATCGTTGCCGGCTTCCACACCGAGTACTCGGGCATGAAGTTCGGCCTGTTCTACGCGGTGGAGCTGATCAACTCGCTGGCGGTCTCCGGGATCATCGCCAGCCTGTTCTTCGGCGGCTACTCGCTGTACGGCATCGATGAGTACATCCCGCCGTGGATCATCTTCATCGGCAAAATCTACTTCTTCTACTTCGGCCTGATCTGGCTGCGAGGCACCTGGCCGCGTTTGCGCATCGACCAGCTGATGGCATTCGCGTGGAAGATGCTCATCCCGTTGGCGCTGATCAACATCGTGGTGGTGGCCACGGAGGTCCTGCTGTGGCGAGAGCTGGAGCTGGACGATTGGGTACTGGGCGCGTATGTGCTGATCAACCTCGCGCTGGCCGTGCTGCTGCTGGGCTACTTCTTCCGCATGATCATGAAGGACTACTACCGCCTGCCGCGCAGGGTGTGGCTGGTACACGACATTTCCGTACCCTCACTGCCGGCGCCGGGTCCGGCTTCGGGCTCGTAGCCGGCTAGCGGTCTGGACGCAGGAGGCGCATGGAAGACACCGCGGTAATCGTTGCGTTCTGGACCCTGGCGGTGATCACGCTGGGCAGCGCGCTGATGGTCGCGATGGTGCGCGACCTGGTCCACGCGGTGCTGTTCCTGGTGCTGTCTTTCGTGGGAATGGCGGGTCTTTACATAACGTTGTCAGCCGACTTCGTGGCTGTGGTGCAGATCCTGATCTACGTCGGCGCCATTTCGGTGCTGATGCTGTTCGCGATCCTGCTGACGCCGATTTCGTCGCGCGATAACGCGACGGTGCCGTATGCGGCGCCGCTGAGCGTTCTCGCGGGCGCGGTGGGCGCAGTGATTATCTTCGTCGGGCTGAAGACAGACTGGGCCAAGGCGGGCGACGACGACCGCTTCCAGACGACGGCGGCGGAGATTGGGCAGGCGCTGCTGGACCCGTACGTGCTGCCCTTTGAGGTGGCTTCGATCCTGCTGGTCGTGGCGATGGTGGGGGCGATCATGCTGGTGCACCCCGCCGGAGAGGACGCCTAGATGGTCGACCTCGAGCACGTGCTGGTGGTTGGGGCGCTGCTGTTCAGCATCGGGTTGTACGTGGCCCTGTCGCGGCGCAACGCGGTCGGCGTGCTGATGGGCATCGAGCTGATGCTGAACTCGGTGAACCTGAATCTGGTGGGTTTCGCGCGATTCGTCGAGTCGCCGCGGCCGATCGACGGGCAGGTGTTCTCCGTATTCGTGATCACGGTTGCGGCGGCGGAGGCGGCGGTGGCGCTGGCGCTGGCCGTCTCCGTGTACAGGCTGCGGCAATCGATCGACGTGGACAGGCTGGATACGCTGAAGTGGTAGCGCGCTATGTGGTCTAAGCTCATGACCGTCCAGAACGGCCACGTCGCCAGAATCTGGAAGTCGCTGTACGACGCGGAGGGTGTCGCCTGTCGGGTGGTGCCGCCGCTGGAGGGCGCTCACTCGCTGGAGGAGCCGCGCGAGATCTGGGTACCGGACTCAAAGACGCACGTTGCGGTCGAAATCATGAGGAAGATTTAGATGCTGGACACGGTACCGGAGGCCGCCGTCTGGGCGATCTTCGCGCTGCCCCTGGCAGCGCTGGTGCTGATTGTCTTCCTGAAAGAGCCGAAACTCGCGGGTTACATCGCCGCGGCCGCGATCGGCGCCTCCTTCGTCTTGTCGCTGTGGGTGCTGGACAGCTCGATCCAGGAGCACGGCCACCGGTTGGCGTTCGCGAGCGAGGAGTGGCTGCGAGTTGGCGAACTCGGGGTCAACGTTGGGCTGAACGTGGACGGTTTAGCGGCGGTGATGCTGGTCGTGGTGACCGGCGTCTCGTTCCTGGTGCAGATCTACTCGATGGGCTACATGCACGGCGACGGCGGCTACTACCGCTACTTCGCCTATATGTCGTTGTTCACCGCCTCGATGCTGGGGCTAGTCCTCTTCGACAGCCTGCTGCTGGTCTACGTGTTCTGGGAGATGGTTGGCGTCTCGTCCTACCTGTTGATCGGGTTCTGGTTCGATAGGCCGGCAGCGGCTGCGGCAGCGAAGAAGGCGTTTCTGGTCACGCGACTGGGCGACCTCGGTTTCCTGGGCGCGATCATCCTGATCTACACGCAGACCGGCACCTTCGACATCGCCGAGATCCACGAGCTGGCGCTGGCGGGGGCGATCGGTAGTACGGTTCTGACCTGGTTCGCGCTGGGTATCTTCGCCGGCGCGGCCGGCAAGAGCGCGCAGGTGCCATTCCAGGTGTGGTTGCCGGACGCCATGGAGGGCCCGACGCCGGTCAGCGCCCTGGTGCACTCGGCGACGATGGTCGCGGCGGGCGTCTACCTGGTCGCGCGCATGTTCCCAGTGTTCCACGAATCGTCAGACGCGATGACCGTCGTGGGCGCGATCGGCGGCATCACGGCGATCAGCGCGGCGCTGCTGGGCCTGGTGATGACAGACATCAAGCGCGTGCTGGCTTATTCGACGATCAGCCAGCTGGGCTACATGATGCTGGCGCTGGGCATAGGCGCCTACGTGGCGGCGATTTTCCACCTGTTCACGCACGCGTTCTTCAAGGCGCTGCTCTTCCTGGGTTCCGGCTCCGTCAACCACGCGACGAACACGTTCGACATGCGACAGATGGGCGGCCTGCGCAAGCAGATGCCGATCACTTTCGCGACGTTCCTGATCGGCGCGCTGAGCCTCTCGGGAGTGTTCCCGCTGGCCGGCTTCTGGTCCAAGGACGAGATCCTGGGCGATGCCTGGACGCACGAGAAGTACCTGTTCTGGATCGCGCTGGTGACGGCGGGGCTGACCGCCTTCTACATGTTCCGGGTGATCTTCCTGACTTTCCTGGGCGAATACCGCGGCGGCGGGACGGCCGACTCCGCGACGACCCACGCCCGGGACGAAGAGCACGCTGCTACGACGCACCACGAGGCTTCACCGCACGAATCGCCGGCGGTGATGACGTACCCGCTGATCGCGCTGTCTGTAATGGCGATGGTCGCGGGGCTGTTCAACCTGCCGTGGCAGTTCCTGGGCTTCGACCACGAGATCGGGCACCTGCTGATCGGCGCGCTGCCGGACGCGGAGCTGGTCGAAGAGGGCGAGTTCAAGCTGGGCATTGCTGCCGTCTCTACGGCGTTCGCGCTGAGTGGTATCGTGCTCGCCTACGCGATCTACGGCGCCAAGGTGATCCCGGCGGCGCTGCTGTCACGCACTTTCCGGCCGATCCACATTTTGCTCGAGAACAAGTACTACGCGGACGTGCTGTATGAACGCCTGATCGTCCGCGTGCTGTTCTATCAGGTACTGGGCGGCTTCGCGGCGGCGTTCGACCGCATCGTGGTGGACGGAGCCGTGAACGGTCTCGGTCGCGGAGCCAGGCAAGGCGCCCTGGTGCTGCGTCACGTGCAGAACGGTCAGTTTCAGACCTACGGCGCTGTTGCGTTCAGCGGTCTCGTGTTTATGGCGATCGTGGTGCTGGTTTTGAGCCCGCTATGAGGAGGATGAGTTGCTCTCGCTGCTGATCTTCCTGCCAGCCATTGGCGCCGCAATTGTGCTCCTGTTTCGCCAGGAGCTGAGGAGCGAGGCTCAGCTCGAGGCAACTCCCTGGCTGTCTCGCCTGGTTCAGACCTTAATCCAACCGCGCGGAATCGCCGCCCTGGTTACGCTGCTGAACCTGATTCTCGCAGTGGCGGCATACTGGGGCTTCGACACTCTGGACGGTGGGCTGCAGTACACAGAGCGCTTGAAGTGGATCGAGACGTCCAGCTTCACGACCCAGTACTTCCTGGGCATCGACGGCCTGAGCGCTACGCTGATGCTCCTGACGGGAGGACTGTTCTTCGTCGCGACGCTGATCTCCTGGAATATCGAGCTGCGACCGAGGGAGTATTTCGCCTGGTTGTTGGTGCTGGAAACGGCCGTGATGGGCGTGTTCGCGGCGCAGGACCTGATCCTGTTCTTCCTGTTCTGGGAGCTGGAGCTGGTCCCGATGTTCCTGCTGATCTCGATCTGGGGGACGGGCCGCAAAGAGTACTCGGCGATGAAGTTCGTGCTGTACACGCTGTCCGGCTCGGCGCTGATGCTGGTCGGGTTCCTGGTCGTGGGCTTCGCCGCGGGTACCTTCGATATGGAGGTTCTGGCGCAGGGAGAGGTCACAAACACGGCGATATCGCTGAACGTTGTCTTCTTCCTGATCCTGGCGGCGTTCGCGATCAAGCTGCCGGTAATTCCGTTCCACACCTGGCTGCCGGACGCCCATACCGACGCTCCGACCGCGGTCAGCGTGATCCTGGCGGGCGTGCTGCTAAAGATGGGTGGCTACGGGCTGATCCGCATCCTCGTGGGCATCCTGCCGGAGCAGTTCGACAAGTACGATGTGTTCCTGGCAGCGCTGGCGGCCGCGAGTGTGGTTTACGGCGCCGTCCTGACGATGCGCCAGACAGACCTGAAACGCCTGATCGCGTATTCCAGCGTGAGCCACATGGGCTACGTGCTGCTGGGCGTCGCGGCGCTGGGCGAGGTGGGGCTGACGGGCGCGGCTTTGCAGATGTTTACGCACGGCACGATTACGGCGCTGCTGTTCGTGATGGTGGGCCTGATCTACGACCGGGCACACACGCGCCAGATTTCAGACCTCTCGGGGTTGGCCCACATCATGCCGATTGCGGCGACGGTGTTCGTGATAGCGGGGCTGGCGTCTTTGGGGCTGCCGACAATGTCGGGGTTCGTAGCCGAGCTGCTGGTGTTCCTGGGCAGCGCAGAGCGCTTCGAAGTCCCCACGGCGTTCGCGGTCTTCGGGATCCTGCTTTCGGCGGGATACATCCTGTGGACGGTGCAGCGGGTGTTCTTCGGGCCGCGCGACCACCGCTGGGACCATCTGGACGATACGACGCACTGGTGGGAGCAGGTGAGCATGGCGGCGCTGGTCGGCGTGATCATCGGCGTCGGCCTGTATCCGGCGACGATCGTCGACGTGCTGGAGAGTGGTGTCCGCCGCACTCTGGGGTTCGGTTAAGAGATGCTTGACGACCTGGACCGCATAGGACCCGTGCTGGCCATGGCCAGCGTCGCGGCGCTGCTGCTGATCTGGGACTTCCTGCCCCAGGGCAAGCCGTGGCCGGCGGCTCGTGGTAAAGCGCTAATGGTCTTCGCGCTGCTCGGGCCGGTGCTTTCGGCGGCGTGGGCGTTCTCGCTTCTGACGCGCGACGAGACGGGGTTCTCGTTCGCGAACTCGGTGGTGCTGGACGACTTCAGCCTGTTCTTCTGGTTCCTGTTTGCGGGCATAGCGGCGGCGGTGATCCTGGCGTCGGAAGAGCACGCGAAAGGTTTCGGAGACAACGAGGGCGAGTTCTACGCGCTGGTGCTGTTCGCGAGCGCCGCGATGCTGCTGTTGGCCGCCAGCCGCGACCTGATCTTGATCTTCGTGGCGCTGGAGCTGACCAGCATTTCGCAGTACATCATGGCGTCGCTTTCGCGCGACGAGAAGTCGACAGAGGCGGGCGTGAAGTACCTGCTGATGGGCGCCGTGTCCTCCGCCGTGATCCTCTACGGCATGGCCTACCTCTTCGGGCTGACGGGGACGACGCGCCTGGTTGCGCCCGAGGGCGAGCTGAGCATCGCCACGGCGATAGCGGAGCGCGGCGACGAGATGGGCGCCGGGCTGCTGCTGGCCAGCGTGATGCTGACCGCGGGGCTGGGTTTCAAGATGGCGGTGGTGCCGTTCCAGATGTGGGTGCCGGACGTCTACCAGGGCTCGCCGGCGCCGGTTGCCGCGTTCCTCAGCGTTGCGAGCAAGGCGGCGGCGTTCGCGGTGGTGCTGCGCATCTTCTACGAAGGCATGCCCGACCAGGTGATCTCCGACAGCTGGGCCGACGTATTCGCGATTGTTGCGGCGGTCTCGATGACGGCGGGCAACCTGCTGGCGATGGTGCAAACGAACATCAAGCGACTGCTGGGCTACAGCTCGATCGCGCAGGCAGGCTACATCATGGTGGGGCTGGCGGCGATTTCGGCAGCGGACGGTGGGCTGAGCCTGGCCGCGAGCGGCGTGCTGGTGTTCATCGGCGCCTACGCGGTGACCAACCTGGGCGCGTTCATTGTCGTGATCGCGATCTCGGCGCGCACGGGCAACGATGAGATCTCGGGCTACGCGGGGCTGGCGAAGCGCTCACCGTGGCTGGCCGCGGCGCTGGGCTTCGCGCTGGTGTCGCTGACCGGCATCCCGCCGACCGCCGGCTTCGTGGCCAAGCTGTACATCTTCAACGCCGCGGTGGAGAGCGACCTCGTC
>CAZNHI010000079.1:0-8394 GCA_964572535.1 uncultured Dehalococcoidia bacterium | reverse complement strand
GCTCGATCATGGTCCGCAACGGCAGCTGCTACAAGTGCCTCAACTGCGGCGGCACGAGCGGATGCAGCTGAGATGCCACTACAGAAGCCCGGTCAACAGCCAGCGAAGCCAGGCGAATACGGCGAGCGCGGTCCTCGGGGCGGAGACGTCCCGAATCCGCGTCGGGTGACTATCGAGCCGGGCGATCATCCACTGCCGCCGACGCAGAAGCCCGGCCGCACATGGGAACGCGAGGGTCCGCCGAAGCAGTAGCAACCACCGCCCATCGAGCGCGTGAGAAAAGTTAGCCGCGGCTCCGCCTTCGTCCCGGCGCGACATACACCTGTCACGCCGAGCGGGAAAATCGGCCCATGATCAGAGTCAATGACGCATCCCTCGTTGAGACCTTTAGTTCAGAGATCGAGCATCTGGTCGCCGTGGCGATGCGCGCTGGGTCTGCTCGGGGATACCTCGATCGGGCGATAGGCATCCATGCGAGTCTCACCGCGACCTCCGCTAAGGACGGAGGAAGCCGCGTTCTACTCCGATGGGTTGGTCCATGGGAAGACGGCGGGACAATCGTCCTCGACTCGGTTGGTAACGTTTGTGACGTGGGCTAGAACGGAATATCGTCAACGTCAGTCTCCACCGTCGGCTCGGCGACTGGCTCCCGAGCTAGACTCGTCGGCGGTATTCCGGCGGCCCGTCTATCCCAGTACCCCGGGAGGAACTCCTCCCATCTGTGATTGAACCTCACGATCAACGGCACCGTGCTTCTAAATGCCCGCCCAAAGACGACACCTTCCTGAGGCTGTAGTGTCGCCAACAGTCCGGTGTACCGCCGACCAACGTAGTTGGCTAGGAAGTCCATGCCAGTGGCATCGAACACGCGCATCGCGATGATGCTGTTGCATTGATTCAGAAGGCTCTTTGTGACGTGGGCCGTTCGCTGGGTGATAACTAGGCAGCCGAAGCCATACTTGCGCCCCTGCAATACGGCGCGAACAGTCCCAACGACCGCGTGCTCCTCGGATTTCTCCGCAGCCGCATTCCACTCAGGAACCAGTGAGTGCGCCTCCTCAAGGACTAGGCAGAGTTTTGCTTCTCCGTCGTCCTGGGTGAAACGTGCCCGCAGGACATCAAGAAGCGCCTCGGCAACAATGCGGGTTACCTCAGCTGCAGTGAGCCCGATCAGGGTCCGTTTTGGCTCGTCGAAGCTCTTGATGTCGATTCGGGTAACGTCGAACGCCAGGGGGTTAATCACAAGGAAGCGACCAGTTCCATCGACGAACTCTCCAAGGAGGTTGACCACCACTTCCTTGAAGACCGCCACGTTGCCCGCCTCTCCGTCGACAACACGCCGGTTCTCTCGCGTCGCAGCAATAGCAGCATCGATTTCGGCTCGGATTCGTGCGTCTTCCTCATCGCTAAACAGGGCTGCAAACTCGCGCTGGTATTGCCCGGTCGTATCGAGGACCAGGACCTTTACACCCGCATCGACCATACGGTTAAGGAGTTCCCAGGCTAGCGTCGTCTTTCCGATTCCGAGGATGCCGAGGATGGCGGTGTTGTGCGTGACGCCGCCATGGACATCAAAGCCGACGCCGTAGCGGGTATCCGGGACGCGTCCAATCCAACGTTCATCAAAAGGTGGTGCGTCAGCCTCGCTAACGAAATAGACCGGAGCACCAGGGTTAGGTAGCCATTCGACTGACTCAAAGGTCTCCAAAGCGTCGTTCCAGCACCCAAGCTTCCGGGCGTGGACTTCAAAATGGCCGCGCCGCGCCCCTGGTTCCCGGGACACGGCTACGACACCATCGACGACCTGATACAAGACCGCCTTTGGTCCAATGCTGACGCTGAGCAGACGGTTTTCAGCTAGGTCGCCTTGGTGCTCTTCGTCTGAAACCGCCGGGTCTCGTGCGTCGTCGGCGGCCGCAACGCTGATTACGACAATCTCCTCAAGGCTGGAGCCTGGTCCGACAAAACCCGCGATATGGTTCACAGGGGGCGCAATCGCGATACGAACTTGTTGGCCCACAGTTAGGGAATGGGGCTTATCCAAGACGACCCGTGCCCTTTGATCGGAGAGTATCCGCGTCGACCCAACCACCACGCCGGCAAGATCGAGATCGGCGAATTCAACGCGAGAACCCAGCGGCGCGGACACTTTCGCAGGGAGGCGCAACTCTACAAGTTGCGGGTCCTCCAACGTCTCAATCACCGCCGTCTCGACTGCGACCGGCAACGATCGCCTCTGGCCTATCGCTCGCGTCAGCCTCTCGAGAGGTTCCGCGGCGAAGATCACTGACCATGCGACGGCCAACGTGTAGAGGACGCGAGGATTGGTGGCGTACGCCAACCAGATTGCGGCGAAATAGAGGATGCCAAATAAGAGCGTTGCCCTACCGGCCTGCCGAAGCAGCCGACTGAGTTGGCCGGAAATTCTTGAAAGCCAACCTCTGCCGTCCTTCAGCATGATGGCCGTGACTGCAGCCGCAATAACCACGGCGGCATACCCGCCAACTGATACTCGTATCACTTCCGCGTCACTCGGCATGATCACAGCCTGTGATGGGTCCATGGCGGTAATTGCCAGAAGCAATGCGATTCCGTTCACAAGCGCATCTGCCGGCCTGGTGTAGTGAGGCTCCTGCAACGCCGAGTTCAAAAACACCGTCGCAGCTGCTGCGTAGAGCCAGAGACCCTCAAGGCCGAAAGAAGGGACTGACCCGGTAAGCGAAAGCCCTAGCAGCGTCAGAATGACAACGTACCCAGCAGCGACAATCAGCCGTCGAGGTTGACTCATTCGCGTCGCCCAACACTCGCAGACCGGCTGTTCATGTAATCACCCGTCGCCGGATCCTTAAAGAAGACGTAGCAGCCCTTCATGCCGCCGGTGAGTCGGACGCGGTAGGTGCGCTTTACGAGCTCCAGGAACTCGTCGCCATTCGCTCGTTTGCCCTCGGCGAGGCGGCCGGCATCAGACTTGGTGTTCCAGGGCATCTGCCAGGCGCCGGCCTTCACATCGGGCACCAGGCTGCCGTCGTCGAGCGGATTGGACCAGGGCCAGCAGAAGGCGGCGACCGGGCGGGCGGTGTGGCCCTCATCGGCTTTGGATCGAATCATGGGAGAAGGGTCTGTAGGATAAATCGCCAGCGTTGCCAGCCATTGAGCTGCTGGGTTCTACGCTGAATGCGCTCGGCGGCCTCAAGCAGGCGCCTTCGTTGCGGTTCTGAAGATGTACGTGCTTGACCGGTCTTTTCCAGAGACCGTTCCTGGTCGAGCATTGCCCTGTTCACTAGGTATTTGATGCCGTTGAGCCGCGCATTGAGTTCACGAGGCACTCTCGGCAGCGCCTCCACCGCCTCGGGCAGGGTTGTGCTCAGTTCGTCGATCAGGGAGTCGTCCGCGATCAACTCTGGAAACTGTCTCGGATAGCGCCTGCCGCCAATCTCGCGACTCCTCCGCCAAACATTCCACCAGTCCCGTGCGGCAGCTGCGGAGAGGACGTCAAGGACGTCGAGGAGCCATTCGCGTGTATCCGAGATTGCCAATCGCTCGAGATCCCTCAGGCGCTCGTCGCGTGCAGACCGCCGACCTAACCAGTGGCCAAGCGAGATGCCGGCGAGTGTTCCCGCAACAGCAATGCCTGTTGTCAAAGCATCGGCCCAGTTCATCCGAGCGCCTCCAGCTGCGTCAGCATGAATGGCTCTTCGAGGATGACGAATAGACCGATCTCGGCGCCCTCGCGCTCGATGGTGCCTGTGCTGCCGCGGATCATGGCTCCACCCCTTCCCTTCAGAGAAGGATACGCGCTCAGCGGACGTTGCCGGCGGCTGCGCAAGGCCCGCAGCGTGCGATCCTCCGTGTGCCACGAACTGGCTTACAGCCGGCGGGCTGCCGTGCCATCCTCTGCGACATGGCGCGTCAAACGGCGAAGGTTCGATCCACGAGCAGGCTGGTTGCCACGAAACCGGCCTGTGCCCCGCTGCGAGACATGTATGGAGCTGCAGTCGCTGCAGAACCGAAGAGCTGGAACGAGGTCAGCGATCCATTCGTTCGTGCGATGGAGGCGTTCGACGAGAACGTCGCGTCGGGGATGGCAGACATCGGGGATCTCCAGAACGGAAAGGGCGACTTCTTCAATGACCTCCTCGCCCTCCTTCTGGAGAATTGCGCTGGCGTCAACCTCTACTCGAGGGGTGGCGTTCCGGGCTTTATCTTCCCCAACCACAACCTCGATCTGACGTACCCAAACACGGGAGTAGTGCGGTTCACCCTGGAGGCTAAGGCAGTAGGCACGCCCAGGCATCCTCTGTCGCCTCGCCAGAAACCCATCGGGCGTCCAGGCTCCGCGGATCTGGCGAAGCGAGTCAAAGAGGTGTCGTTCAAGACCATCGATCTGAAGGCCGAATACGGTCGGATCATGGCCATGCAAGGCCAGTCACCAGCGACCACGCCCGGCGGCAACCTCACGACCTGGCTTCGGTCAGTTCCGCCGAGTGCATACCTCTTCATTGCCGCCCGGATCGTGAGCCACACGGACTTCGAAGCGGCCATCTCCTTCGCCCATACCGCCGCGCAGGTGCAGGATGGTGTCGGACTCTTTTGCTTCGGTCCCGCCTCAGAGGCGAGTCCGACAACCTATCGTCCCATGGCCGTCCCAGCCGAACTAAGCATTGACCGCGTCCTCTACCGCGCTTGTCAGGATCTCGTGCCCCTTTCCACGGAAACACCGGTGCCCATCGCGCCAGAAGCGGTTGGACCAGCCACTGAGGCGGAATCGGCGGCCGTTGTGGCCGAACGGGAGGTTCGGACTCCAGAAGCCGAGTAGCCGGCGTCCAGACATTAGAGCTGTCGCAGGGACGCGGCAGGATGGTGCCTCACAGAGGCCTACAGCCCTAGGATGCAGACATGACCCCGGCCACCGCCGAAAGCCCCGAACAGATCAAGGCGCGAGGAGCGTTTTACACGCCACCGGAGCTCACGCGGTTCCTCTCGGCCTGGGCTATCAGATCTCCCGACGATCGTGTCCTCGAGCCGTCCAGTGGCGATGGCGCATTCGTGACGGCGATAACGGAGCGGTTCGCGAACATTGGACGGTCAATCCTTGCGACACATCTCGTCGGAGTAGAAAGAGATGCGACAGAGGCGGCAAAGGCACGCGAGCAATCGCCGTCAGCCGACATTCGCACCATGGATTTCTTCGATCTTGACCCTGCCGATATCCCTTCGGTCGACGCTGCGATTGGCAATCCGCCATACATCAGGTATCACGACTTCTCTGGCTCAGATCGTCACAGGGGCCTAGCGAGGGCGAAGGCGCAGGGCGTCACGCTCACGAACCTCGCATCGTCGTGGGCCCACTTCGTCGTCCATGCTGCTGGCTTCCTGCATCCAACGGGTCGCTTGGCGCTAGTCCTGCCGGCGGAGCTCCTGCACACCGACTACGGAACCGCTGTTCGGCAGTTTCTGCTTGAGCGATTTCCATCGGTCGTGATCGTCGCATTCGACAGGCCCGTATTCGTGGATGCTCAAGTAGACGCGGTCCTCCTCCTCGCCTCCCATGACGATGATCTCGGCGTGAGAGTGATTCGACTGCGCGATGAATCAGAACTTGCCTCGATTGTGCTTGCGCCTTCATCCACTGGAAACGGTAACGGGCACGCCTTGCGGTGGAGTTCTTCTGTCGACGTCGAGGCTGCCGACGTCTACGAGCAGGCCCTGACAGGGAAAGGCTTCAACAGGTTGGGTGAGATCGCCTCAGTCGACATCGGTTTCGTCTCGGGGGCGAACGCATTCTTCGTTCTAAGCCGGGAAGAAGCCGCGGAGTTGGGCCTCCCCAGCGACACGCTGACCCCCAGTGTGCGAAGGCCCAGCGACACGCCTGGTATCGAGACCCGGGATGTGGAGCTCTACCTGTTGTTGGATCTCGCAGGGCGAACGTCACTTCCGCCGGAAGTCCTCAATTACCTTGCGCACGGCAGGGAACGCGGCATCCACCTGGGCTTCAAGGCTCGGAATCGGAAGCCTTGGTACGCGGTGCGCGTGCCAAAGAAGCTTGGTGCTGGGTTCCTGCCATACATGTCTCAC
This sequence comes from uncultured Dehalococcoidia bacterium, assembly GCA_964572535.1. Taxonomy (GTDB): domain Bacteria; phylum Chloroflexota; class Dehalococcoidia; order DSTF01; family WHTK01; genus WHTK01. The sequence goes on along the minus strand of CAZNHI010000079.1, from coordinate 2,319 downwards.
TTTGGTCCGCGGCTCATAGTCAACCAACACGCAGCGCGGAGTACGAACCTGCTCCATGGCGTGTCCCTGCTCGCGGGCGCTCCGTCGGTGAAGGCTCTCTCAGCCGCAATGGCGGGATCCCTGACGCTCCTGAGCGCGGAAATTGAAGGGAGGGCATATGGCGGAGGCGTTCTGAAGCTCGAGACGCGTGAGGCCGAACGATTGGCGATTCCCAACATCGATCGGCTACTTGGTTCGCGATTGGAGCGGGCGCACGAAGCTATCGATGCGCATATCCGATCAGGGAGACTCAAAGACGCCGCGATGATCGCGGATGAGGTCATCGGCCTGGACCATGAGTCAGTGTGGAATGCCTATCTCGTCTTTCGAGAGCGCCGTATGGCAAGGGCAAATACGCGAAGACGAAAGCAAGCCGGGGCGACCCACTAGGCAATCATCCTGGTTCTCACCGTGCGTCGCGCCCGATGGTGAACGGACCCGACGCCTAGACCGTCGAAGGAGTCGCCACGGGTGCAGCCGGGATGGATGCCCGGATGCCATACAGCGTGTTCGCTGAGGCTCCCAAGGCAGTGAGCTGACCCTCGTTCTTGAAGTCCTTCTTATAGTCGTCCTTCTCCCCGAGGGTCGCGAAGCGCTGCTTCAGGGCGAACGCGGCGACGCTGGCGGCATCGTCGAGCTTGACCCGAGCATCAACGGTGAGCGAGTGGGATTTGCCCTTGGCTTCGAACGCGGTGTTCGGGTCGGAGATCAAAGTGTGGTCTCCGGCATCCTCTCCCGCGCGCAGAACCTGCCCCACTAAGTACGCCATCACGATGCGAGTTAGCTTCCAGCTGCCCTGGTAGTGACCGGGGATCTGCTTCTTCGCCCGATCGACGGCCAGGCCAATCTCGTCGGCGAGGACGACATGGTTGGCGGTGTGTTCGCGCCGGAAGATAAGGGCGTGATTGTCGGAGGTGAAGAGGCTTGCCCTCTTGACCGCAAGCCATGGCTGCTCGAGGAACACGGCGCACAGCTGCTGCGCGACATCGTCGTTGTTGATGTAGCGGCCCTTGGGCTTCGCCGCCTCATCGGGCTTGGTGACGTACTCGATGTCCGGGAAGGTGGCGTCGAAGTCCTTCGTGAGGCGCATCTGGGGCCCGCTGTTGGACATCAGCATCCTGGCGTTCACCGGGTTCTGGGTGTTGCTGCGTCGGCTCACTTCGCGCGCCAGCGCGGGCCGTCCCTTCACTTCGACCATCTTCACAAACACCCGGAGATCTGGCGTGAGGTTCGCGGCCTTGCGATCGAACGCGACCACCGACTGCGCGCCATTCACGACCGAGGGATTCTCGATGCGGAGCTTCCCGCCAGTGACGGTGAATGAATCGCAGATGATGGTCAGCCCGTTGTGGTACGCGAGAAAGTTCGGATGGTCGTGGGCACGTCCGATGGCGGCATCCAACTCCTGGCGCACCTGGTTCCTCGGGAGCGCCCGACGGACGTTGAGGTCGAAGAGGGAACGATCGCCGATGCCGGGCCAGCTGACGATCTCGTCAGCTCGCACCGCGGCGATTCCCACCCGCTCGCCGGCCTTGCCGAACGCAAGGACCTCTTCCTTCTTGGCGGTCGCTTCGAGGGTCGCGGACAGCTGAGTGCGAAGATCTACCGCCTCGGCGATTGGCCCCAGATGGTCGATGTCCTCAAGCACGATGTTGTCCGGGCGCGCTGCGGAGGCGTTGGCAGCGTCGGCGACACGCCCGGCGTGAGTGCTTGGATATCCGGTGGAAACCAAGGCGAGATCAATGCGCAGCCGGCCGTCGGTGAGTCTGCCGTCAGCGACCTTCTTCACCAAACCGAAATCCCTGATCATCCTGGCCAGCGGAGGTTCGATTGGGCCTGCCAGCATCTTCTCCAGGGCCGCGACCGACTTGAAATTGTCGGCGGTGGCGATCAGGGCCTCGACATCCTTCTTCCTGAACTCTTTCAGCGTCTCGGTGTACTTGGACTGGAGGATCACCAGGCGCTCGTTGTCCGAGTCCCCGGCCTCCTTCTCCAGGTAGAGCCCGTCCACGCCCCAGTCATCGCCGCCATCGCAGATGAAATCGTAGGCGTCGAGTGGATCGAGCCCGATGACGTTGCGGAGGTACCAGAGCAGCAAGACAGAACGAGGGCTGGCCAGGCCGCCGGCCTCCTCGGTGCGAGCTTGCTTGCTGACGCGGTCGTAGTAGTCCTGGCGGGTGGTCATTCTCCCCTCGGGCTGCAGGGACCACCCCAGTGCCAGGTGTCCTCGAAGGCCAGCAGCTGGGCATCGCTTGTCTTGCCCGACTCGTCGCGGAAGAT
>CAZNHI010000078.1:0-8418 GCA_964572535.1 uncultured Dehalococcoidia bacterium | reverse complement strand
GTGATCCACGGCGTCTGCCGCGACTCCGACCGAGCCCTGGAGGTCAGCTACCCGATATTCAGTCGCGGCACCTACATGCGCACCGGCAAGGACCGCGTCATGGCCGACGCCTACAACACCAAGATCTCGCTCGGCGAGGTGGCGGTGGTGCCCGGCGACTTGATCTGTGGCGACGGCGACGGCATCGTGGTCATCCCCCAGGAGCGCGTCGACGAGGTGGTGGCGGCCGCGCGAGAGATCGAGGACGCGGAGGACCACATCCGGGAGGCGATTAAGACCGGCAAGAGCCTGCTGCAGGCCCGCACCGACTTCAACTACCACGCCTTGCAGTCGCGGCGCTAAACAGCGCCACCTGACGCTCATAACCGTAGGGGCTACGGTTATGAGCACAGTTTCAACGTGTTCTGAACGGCTGGGTTAGCCCTTGAAGCGCGAGAAGACCTTGCGCACGTTGCCCTCGTAGACCTGGGTCTGCTGCGCCGCGGTGAGCCCCAGCGCGTCGACGTACCGCTTCGTGTCATCGTAGTTGAACCCGGTTTCGGGGTCGATGCCGCGCACGGCGCCTACCATCTCAGACCCGAAGAGGATGTTGTCCAGCGGCACCACCTTGAACAGCAGGTCGATGCCGGGCTGGTGGTAGACGCACGTATCGAAGAACACCTGGTCCTTGATCCGCTCCGCCACCGGCTTCCACTTGTTGTCCTGCGCCAGCCCGCGGTAGCGTCCCCAGTGGTAAGGCGCCGCGCCGCCGCCGTGCGGGATGATGAACTTCAGGGTCGGGAACTTGTCCAGCAGGTCAGACGTGAGGAACTGCACGAACGCCGTCAGGTCTGCGTTGAGGTAGTGCGTGCCGGTGAAGTGGAACGCCGGGTTCTTGGTCTGGCTGACGTGGACCATGGCCGGGATGTCCAGTTCCGCCATCTTCTCGTAGACCGGGTACCACCACGGGTCGAACAGGGGCGGGTCCGTCCAGTAGCCGCCCGTCGGGTCCGGGTTGAGGTTGATGCCGATGAATCCGAGCTCGTTGACCATGCGCTCGATCTCGGCGACGCAGTTCTTCGGGTTGACGCCGGGGAACTGCGGCAGCATGCCCACCGGCGCGAAGTTCTTCGGGTACAGCTTGCAGATGCGGTAGATCAGGTTGTTCCAGTGCTCCGACCAGTAGACGTTTGCCTTCTCCGACCCCAGGTGGTGCGCCATGGCGCTGGCGCGCGGCGAGAAGATCGTCATGTCGGTGCCGCGCTCGCGCTGCAGCCTGAGCTGGGCCCCTTCCAGGCTCTCGCGCAGCTGGTCGTCCGTGATGTCCTCGCTGACGCTGCCGCGCGACAGGTTCGCCAGGTCGGCGAGCTGCGCCTCGCGGTACTTCTGCATCTCGTCCGGGACGGTCGTGTAGTGGCCGTGACAGTCGATGATCATTGTCTGCCTCGAAATCTAGCGGAGCGTTGTGGGTAGCGCGTCGATGCTAGCGCAGGAAGGGAGAACAGGGAACACGCAACAGGAGCCGGGGCGAGATCCTGTCCCCTCGGTTCCTTCTTGCTCCGCGTTCCTTGTTCCTTGTTCCCCGCCCTGTCTAGAATGCGCACGCACCCCGTATCCCTGTCTTCAGTTCTTAAGGAGCATCCTCGTGCCCGAGCGACTCAACGGCATCATCAAGGCACTCGAGTCCGGCAAGCCCGCGTTCACCACCTTCGCTCAGCCGGACGTCGGCGAGGTCATCTCTCTGGCGACATCGAACTTCGACGGCATCGTCTTCGAGCTGGAGCACAACCCCTGGGATATCAAGGCACTGCGTGACGGGCTGCAGTACCTGTTGAATCGTGCCCAGATCGCCAAGTCGGGTTCGGTTGCGCCCGCGGTGACACCCTTCGTGCGCGTGCCGGCCAACGGGCTGGAGATGAACCAGAGCTACGCCAAGCAGGCGCTGGACCTGGGCGCATACGGGATCATCTGGCCGCACATCTCGGACGAGAAGCAGGCATACAACGCCGTCGCCGCCTGCCGCTACCCGCGCCTGCCCGATAAGCCGAACTACGAACCGCAGGGCATCCGGGGCGATGGCCCGACCGCTGCCGCGCGCTACTGGGGCCTGGGCCAGCAGGAGTACTACACCAAGGCAGATGTCTGGCCGCTCAGCCCGGAGGGCGAGGTCTTCTGCATCCTGATGATCGAGGACACGGTGGGGATCAAGAACCTGGATTCCATCCTGAAGAACGTGCCCGGCATCAGCGCGATCCTGATCGGCGAAGGCGACCTCTCCCAGGAGCTGGGCGTGCCGCGCCAGTACGACCACCCGACGCTGCGAGAGCACATGGCGCAGGTCGTCGCGACCTGCAAGGCGAACAAGGTCGCGGTCGGGCACCCCCACGTCGATGCCAACAACGTCGAGCGCATCCTGGGCGAGGGCTACACGTTCCTGATGGCCGCGCCTGGCCGCAGCTACGCCGGGCTGAACAAGGGCCTGGAGCTGTCCGGCCGGGCTTAACAAGGATCGTTGCTTTGTAACGGGGGCGTCGATAGCGACCGTAAAGGTCGCCGCTACACCTTCAGGGCAACCCCGCCACGACGTCGCGTATCTTCGGCCCGTACAGATCAACGTCCGCCGCCGGAAAGCTGAGCGTGTCTACGGTGCGCATGAACACGTTGCGTATGCCCGCGGCCGAGAGCGCCTTCAACTTCGCCATCACGTCCTCCGGCGTCCCGATCATGCCCAAACGGTCGGCGATCTGCGCCCGCAGCTCCAACGGCACCGTCGCAGCCAGCTCCAGCGCCTTTCCAGAGTCCTCGGCGTGCAGCGGGTCCGGATACATCCCGGTCAGACCGGCCGGTACCTTGACGCCCTTCGCGTCGATGCCCTCCCGGCGCAGCCACTCCTCGTCGGCGAGGCGCAGCACCAGGAGCGGGCCGGCCCAGCGCAGGGCTTCTTCACGCGTCTCGCGGATGCAAGTCAGGGCCTGCACGCAGAGGTCGATTTCCGAAGGGTCGCGTCCGGTCTTCCTCGCCCCCTCGGCGACGAGACTCAGGGCGCGCTCCCACGACTCCGGCTTCGGCTCCGCGGCCAGCAGGATGCCGTCAGCGACCTCACCCGCAAGGCGAATCGTGCGCGGGCCGGCAGCTGCCAGGTAGATCGGTACCTTGTGGCCGGCGTTACGCATGCGGCTGTGCGTGCCGGGGAACACGTCCCACTCGCCCGCCATGAGGCGCTTGAAGTCACGGATCGACGTGCGCAGCCCGGCTGTTGTCGCCTCTGGTAAGCCCGCGAGGTTGATCGCGCTGAAGCCACGCCCGATCCAGACCTCGACGCGTCCCGGCGCCAGGTCGTCGACGCTTGCAGCGGCGGAGGCGACGACGGAGATGTGGCGCGTCACCGGGTTCGTTACGGCGGTGATCAGGCGCAGCCGGCTGGTCACGGTCGCGGCGGCGCCCATGGTCACCCAGAGGTCGCGATTGATCATCTGCGAGTCGAGGTAGCCGATGCCGTCGAAGCCCGCGGCCTCGCAGCGACGCGTGAACTCCAGCACCTCCGGCAGCGGCGCAAACGGCGAAACGCGGACCGTCACCCTCATAGCGCCTCGGGAGCCTCGCAAGATAACGTAGGGGCGCACGGCCGTGCGCCCCTACACCACGTTTCCAGTAACAAACGATGCCCCCCGTTTGAACCAGGGGTGGCGCTGCCTACCAGCCCGCCGCGCCCTTCACGAACACGTCCTCGACGTTGGTCTTCGAGGTCAGGATGTGCTGCGAGGTCGCCGCCGCGATGATCGCCTCCATCGCCTTACGGTTCGCCGCGATGCCGTAGGGCAGGGGGTCGCCGACCAGCGCTGCGGTGCGCTGCATGGCCGCGTCGGCCTCGTCGGTGCTGCTCGCGAGGCCGGCAACGTACTCATCTCGCGCCTGCTCGAACGCGTCGTAGAGGTCCTTGCCCAGCGAGGGGTTGGCGGCGAGTAGCTCGTCCTTGATCACCAGCGTGTGGTTGATCGGGTAGACGCCGGTCTTCTTGTACCACTCTGCCTGCGCGGCGCCGGGGTTCTCGACCAGCGGCTTCACGTTGGGTGAGTCCACCTTCGGGATACCGATCGCCGCCGCCAGCTCGCCTGAGCCCAGCATCTCGCCCAGGTTGGCGCCGGCCTGGAAGGTCACGTTGGCCGGTGTTTTGTACTGGGTCACGTGCTCCTCGTCGGCGACCACCCAGTTGACCTTTTCGAGGTCGACGCCGTATTCGTTCTGGAGGATGTCCTTAGCCCAGACTCCCGTGGTCACCGTCCAGGCGCGCACGCCCACCTTCTTGCCCTCGATGTCCTTGGGCAAGCCGACGCCGGCCCCCGGGTTGATCTGCACGGCGCCGTTGTGGAAGGCGCGCACCAGGAAGACCGGGATCGCCGTGAAGGGCAGGTTGTTGGCCTTGGCGCAGAGGTAGGTGGTAATCGCCATTTCGCAGACGTCGAACTCGAGGCCGCGGCACATGCGCCGGAACGCCCCGATGATCGGCGACACGTCTTCGAAGGCCAGCGTCGCTCCCGCCGGCACGATCTTGCCGTCCTTCAGCGCCTTCGTGTGCCCGTAGCTGCCGATGGCGGTCTTGAGTGTGATTGGCATGTATCCCCTCCTCTAGCAGTAACTGGAAACGCGGTCAGTATAGCGAGGCGGGAGGTGTGGTGTTCCCGGGGCGGTGGATGCGGGGAGGGGCGTTGGTGCTGGAGGTGGGAGTCGAACCCACGACCTACCGATTATGAGCCGGTCGCTCTAGGCCACTGAGCTACTCCAGCACGCCTAGCCAGTCTACGAGAGGGCAAAGATGGGGGGCAAGGCGGGGCATATGGGAGCGCCCTTCAGCACCAATTCCACTGCACGTACTACGGATTGCTCAAACTCTCATCTCTCAATTGTGTCCTCTCAAACTGACTGCGCACCGAGTGGCAATGCGCGGAAAGTCGCGCGGCGAATCTCCCCGTCTGCTACCACTGCTATCGCGCGATAGGTTCCCGGTCCTGGCAGCTTCCATGCACCATTCACCGCGATGATGGATCGAAATTCCTGCCCTGGTAGCGCGGCGGGCGGGCGGCCCACATTCAGCTTGACTGAGATAGGAGGCGGAAAGGGAGTACCATCTTGACTCTCTATGCGAATCTCCAAAGAGTGTTCCTCATTCGTGGCGTTCCACGGCACGAGTACGCCGACCGCCAGGCTGAAGTTCAGTGGTTGCGCGAAGTCTGGGACGCGAATTTCCTGCCATCCGCCGCCCATCATGTATAACTTTCCGTTAATGCCTTCCGCCCGGTCAGCCAGAATCAGGAAGTCGATCTCCGGGCGCTCTCTCGGAAGCCCCGAAGAACTCCTGCGTCTACTAGTACTGCTTGCCACTTCCATGCTCCTTGTATACAATGTAAACGTAGTATACAGAAGGCTGGCGATGAGTACAAGGAATGAATCTAGACGCACTCTTTGAGAGTCACGGTGAAGTCGGCGAGTTGGAGTTCGGCATAGAGTTTCACGAACATATGGCAGAACGAGCGACTTACGACAAACACATTGTCAGTGTGTCAGAGATTCTTGAGGTCCATTCAGGAATGCCGAGATATTTCGAGAATACAGTTGAGGGTGGTGCTCCTGTTATTATGGTCGGCGCCACGAAAGCGGCTCGTTGGCTCTGTGTTCCAATTGAACCGACGAGTGTGAATGGGGTGTGGAGTCCACGGACGGCGTTTCAAGCCAACGCTCACCACAAGGAACGTTACACAGAGGGATAGAATCATGAAAAGCACTAAGTTTCAGCTGGGCGCTGATGTGACGGACAAGGCGAGAGCAAAGACCGCAAAGGGCACGGCCGTTCTCTCAGTACGACTGACTACTGATGAACTTGAGAAACTAGACGCCGCAAGTAAGCTTGCCGGCAAGTCCATTTCCCAAGTGGCGCGAGAGGCGCTCGCTAGCTATGCAGCGTTTGCCACTCATGGCGCTAACGTCACGATCTCTGGAAAGTACTTGGCTGTCTCATTAGGCGAGGCGAGCTATGTTGGAAGAGGTGAAGCGCAGTCAAAGTACGAGGAAGTCGTTCTGACTGGCGTCGTGTAATTAAGCGCGTCGACAGCTGAGAACCACTCCTCGTGAGGTCGTTTTTCGTTTCGGCGGGCCCGTCTAGACTAACCGCAGCGTCAGCCCCGGCACCGTCAGCCCCTCAATCCGCGTAGACCACGTCTCGCCCGCCACCACCGGCATGGCGTCTGTTAGCGTGCCCGTCGTCACGATTTCGCCGGGCTCAATCGCCGGATGGTCCGGCATCGACGCCAGCAGCTTGATGAGATGCGCCAGGGCGTTTAGCGGGCTGCGGAGGACGAGCTCGCCTCCGCCCTTCCCGGCCGGTTTGCCGTTACGGGAGAGCGTCAGCTTGAAGGATGCCAGCTGGTCGGCGAGCTGTTCGAGGGCGGCGTGCGGCACCGAAATGCCCGGCCCGACCACGTAGCGCCCGTGCAGCCCTCCGTCCGCGACCGTGTCGGCGACAGCGAACTTCCAGCCGGGAAAGTGGCATTGCACGATCTCGAAGCCGTGGCCGACCCAATCGACGGCGCCCAGCAGCGCAATTGGGTCATCGGTCAGCGGCGGCGACTCCCGGAAGTGGAAGACGATCTCCGGTTCGATCAGCGGCTGCACGAGGCCGTCCAAGCTGAGCGTGGCTTCGGGTCCCCAGCCGTCGACGTCCCAGGTCTTGTCTTCGACCCAGGTCACTGTGCGGTCGTACATGTAGCCGAGGATCGGCTCGTAGACACCGTACTGCTCCCAGATCTCGCGATTCGTGAAGCCGATCTTGCGCCCGATGCGCCGCCAGCCGGAGGCCTCGCGCCGCCGCAGCACCTCTCGCGAGACCGCATACGCGTCTTCGGCGCTGAACCCTGCGACGCGCGCGCTGATCGTCTGCGCCAGCGATGCAGTGTCGGTCAGGCGCAGCATCTCTTCGGCGTAGAGGGATGTCAGGGCTTTGTCCACGGTGGTGCAATCCTACCGCCCTGATACCAGGGGTGTCCGGTCACGAATGTTGACAGCTGGAGTCTCTAAGACTGGCGCGAATGCCGCCCTGAGAGCCACTTTGCCAGCGACTCCTGCGTCTCGTCGGAAGGCCGGCCCGCGAGGAGGCTCTTCACGCTGATGTCTTCATCAAGGTCTGGCCAATGAATGCCTTCGCCCTGCCCGACAAAACGCCATCGAGAGCGCTCCTCGGGAGTGCCATGGGCCAGACGCGGGAACCAGGACAAGGGCACGCTAATGGTCCTCCCGTCGACAAGTTCGACGGCCAGGGCATCATCCGTCACCTGTACGTCTTCAGCGTATGGGCTACGAAGCTCAGTCTCCGAAGTACTCATGCCAGGCTCCAAGTATCGAGGCTACGTTATCTTCGACTAATCTTGCAATTCGGCGCAGCTCAGCCGGCCGAAATCCACTGCTCTCCTGCAAACGCACTGGCTGAAGCCAGAGCTTCGCGTGCGCCTCGTCCCGCTCTATGTGGACATGCGGCGGCTCGTCGCCATCAGCCGAATAGAAAAACAGGCGATATGCTCCCGACCGCAATACCGTCGGCACGGGCATACTGTACTCGCGGGGCCGCCTCACAGGCGAGCGAATGGTAAGGTCACCGGCAGTCCCATTTACAATAGAACCGTAATGCCCACTCGCAGCGATAACACGAAACGCGCACGCTTCGCCTCACGCCTGGCGCAGCTGCCGACACGCCCCGGCGTCTACATCATGCGCAACGCCAAGGGCGACGTGATCTACGTCGGCAAGGCGGCTTCGCTGCGCAATCGCGTGCGCAACTACTTCGGGACCACGCACGCCTTCGAACCCAAGACCCGCGCCCTCGTCGAGCAGATCGAGGAGTTTGAGTACATCGTCACGCAGAACGCTGCCGAGGCGCTGCACCTGGAGGCGACGCTGGTCAAGCGCCACCAGCCCTTCTTCAACGTGCGGCTCAAGGACGACAAGCACTACCCCTACCTGCGCATCGACGTGCAGAACGAATGGCCCCGCGTCGAGATCGCCCGCCGCGTCGCCACCGACGGTGCGCGCTACTTCGGGCCCTACGCTTCGGCGTCGTCGGTGCGCACCACGCTGGGCATCGTCAAGAAGCTGTTTCCCTGGCGCTCCTGCACCAAGACGATCACCGGCATCGACCCCCGTCCCTGCCTGGACTACTTCATCCATCGCTGCATCGCGCCCTGTACCTCTTACTGCACAAAGGAGGAGTACGACGAGGTCATCCGCCAGACCGTCCTCTTCCTCGAGGGCAAGACGACGGAGGTGGTGAAGTCGCTCAAGACTCAGATGGCAGCCGCATCCGACGCGCTGCAGTTTGAAGGCGCCGCGCTGTTCCGCGACCAGCTCAAGGCCGTCGAGAGCGTTGCTGAGAAGCAGTTCGTGGAGCGCATCCGG